>NZ_JBFGYC010000114.1:0-8835 GCF_041587635.1 Pontibacterium sp.
GCATTCGCTTGAAACCGTACCGGGTGTAATCTGCCCAAGCAAAGTTCTGGAAGCAAACGCCACCGCCCTTCTCCCCAAAGGTGGTTGCCTTGGCATTATACAGCCCGATGTGGTGACCAAGGACGAAGAGATCAAGCACTGGCGCGCGCTTGACGTTCCAGTGGTCAGTGCGATCATTTCACCGCACGAGCACAGCCTGGATGAACTGGCGGATGCAACACGAGAGTTGGTCTCAGAAGGCGCTGACCTCATCGTACTCGACTGCCTGGCATTTACCCGCGAACATTGGCAATGCGTGCGGGATGCCACCGACAAACCCGTGCTCTTACCCATGTCTCTATTAGGTAAGATTCTGGACGAAGCCTACGGATAGGGTGACCTGTTAGCCCCTCTCTTAAGAGAGGGATATCTACTCAGCGATAGAAACCTGGCCCAACCCGACAACGATTCTTTAATCTGAGGCACAAGCACCTGTGACGGGGAGGTTTGTATTCCATTCAAGAGCAGGTATCAATTCCTCCTACGCGCTTCTTAATCTCCCCTCCTTATGATGACACGATCATCAAATACAACCCTATGTCTTACCCAGATCCTATACGTTTCGTCACAATACCCTATAACATGCGTAGGAAACGTTAGTTGCTCCAGCGCAACTGGACATTATTTACTCATACTTTTTTCGTAGTATACTGAATGCTCATCCGTGAGTATTGAGCGCAAGGCAATGGAATTACAGCTGAACTCTTTGGCAACACCCACTAGTTCTCTGGCTGGCAATAGTCGTATTGCCGAATCCGGCCAGCAGATCGCTAGCGGACAGCGCATCAATCAGGCATCTGATGACCCTGCAGGAATCCAGGTATCCATCGGATTGACCCGCGAGATAAATGAAAATGCCGTGGGCCTGCGAAATGTTATGGATGGCAGCTCACTCTCTCAGGTCGCGCAAGGTGGCATTTCGCAAATTACCGATTCAGTGCAACAGTTACGCGAATTATCACTGCAAGCCAACAACGGCACCCTGAACGATTCCGACCGCCAGTCCCTGCAAAAGCAAGCCGACGCATTGCTCGCGGGAATCAAAGATACCATTGGGCAGACTAGCTTTAATGGCCGCGCATTACTCAGCGAAGAAAGCGATATCAACATTCAGACTGGGGACAGTTCAACCGCTATCAACACCCCCGACCTGCACAGTGCTCTCGGCGATCAAGGACTATTCTCGCTTGAGATTGGCTCAGCGGGGGCCATCGACAGTCTCGATGGCGCTCTTAGTCTACTTAACGATTCGGCAGGTAGTTTTGCCGCGAGCCAGAGACAATTGGACAGCATGGGACGCAGCCTGACGGACTCATCCATCAGCAACGCTGAATCACGCTCCCGCATCACGGATACTGATATGGCACAAGCGACGTCTGAATACACCCAAGCACTCGTTCAACGGGAAGTGGAAATTACGCTTCAAGCTCAGGCTAATGCCAGTCGAGGTGATGTACTCGCACTGCTTGGCCAGTAAATTCACCTCTCCCACTGTTCACGTTCACTCAGTGGTCTGCACGGGTGCCAGATCTTATTATTTGGGTCATTACTGCCCCGGAATGAAGTGTATCTTACCGATAAACTCCTCTGAGTTATTCCTGTTGTTCAGCAGCTCAAAGGCCTCTGCCGCCTTCGACATCGGGAATGTATGGGTCACCAGCTGATCGACCTTGGATTGCATCCAAGGATCACACAACGTGCGTAAGATATCGTCCCGGTGATTAAAGTTCACATCAAAGTGCGCTGTAATGTGTTTATGGCCCCAGCACAGGCCTGATTCCGTATTCAGATCCCATTTCAGATCCGGCCCTTCATGAGCCGCATACCCCAGCAACGTCAGCGTGCCATAGTGACGCATCGCATCCAGACATTTCTGCTGATAATAGGGGTAACCGGAGCATTCAAACGCAAAATCCACCCCACGGCCATGAGGGGTTAAGGCCCGCACTTGCTCAAGCCAATCCGGATCTTCCGGATTCACAAAGTAATCCGCCTCAGCAATCTCCCTGGCAGCTGTCATCCGCTTCTCGTCACGCCCTAAGACGATCACTTTGGCCCCCCGATATTTGAGGTTCACGATGGTCGCCAAGCCGATAAAGCCAACACCACCCACAATGCAGACATGCTCCTTGGTGATGTTGTGATCCCTGACCGGGGAATAGGTACAACCGATCAGACAGTTAGCTGCCGAGGCATATTTATCGTCCAGTTCATCAGGAATACGGGCCAGCATGTTAACCGGGACCAAACGGTACTCGCAGAAACCGTTGCCCCCTGATGCAGCTTGATTATATTCCTCAACATCCGGCGGCAGCTTCAGGTTGATACAGTGGGTAGCCCCAAGGCCGTTTTCACACACCCAGCACTTACCGCAAGCCCACCCCTGAAACGCCACAACGCGATCTCCCACCTGCCAGTCGGTTACTCCGGCGCCTAACTCATGAATCACCCCCACACCTTCATGCCCGGCATGGGTTGGCGATTCATGGAACTCGTAGAAGCCGGTTTTATGGATTCGATGTTCAATGCAGTTGGGCGCAACCGTCTGTCGCACTACGACAAACCCCTCTTTGGGATGTGGCATCGGCAACTCAACGACTTCGGCCTTGCCCTGATCAATCCGCAGTACCCGGTTCTTGTCACACATCAGCTATCTCCTGATCGATTCTTATTTTCTAATCTCAGGACGATGTTAGTCGACATCCTCGGCAACAAAAATTATATTTAAGACATCATCATTTATATTTAAGACATAACTGACTGGTAATGATTCATGCCCTCCTTCTCAGAGGAAACCCATCGCGTCGTACAGTATTTTTTAAGGCGGATTGAAGCCTGTGCAGACGAGATGCACCCCCATTTATTCGATCAGGCACTTCACAAAGTGTCGCTATCTAGAAGAGATCTAACGGATAACACACTGCATTTTCGGGGGCTAAACCAGTTGCTGCTTCAGATACGCAAACTGGGACTACCTCAGATCACATTGAGTTATTACCGCCACATTGAACTGTCTGACTTTGGACTTGCAGGGTATGCGGTGGCATCCAGTCGTGATCTGAAAGAAGCGATCGACCGCTCCATTCATTTCCAACAACTGACCACTGAACGTTTTCTGATCCAGCAACGGCAAGAAGCCAATCGGCTGGAGCTTACCCCTGTACTGGCACAAGATTATCTGCATGAACAGACGGACATTGCAGAGGAGTTTGTTGCCGGCTACTGGCGGATGCTGGAACTGTTACTGGGTGATTCAGTAAACCTGAATCAGGTGCTGATTGAGCTGAATTTTGAGAAGCCCAAGTACTGGCCTCTCGGCACAGCCAACTTCCCCTGTCAGCTCAAATTCCGCCAAAGCCGCTGCGCCATATCCTTTCCGGTCGAGTGGCTGGCGCGCCCCATTAGCACGGCTGCAGAACAAGTGGCTGCGTTATGTGAACGCGAATGCAAACATATACTCAGCGCTGAAAAGAGTACAACAACCAGTACCCGCGTTCGACGGGCGCTGATTTATGGGCTCAAGGCCAGTGCCAGTCTGGATGAGGTAGCCCATTGGCTGCGTATTCATCCACGCACATTGCGTGCGCAGATCTACCGCGAAGGAACTAGCTTTAGGCAAATCGCTCTGGAGGTAAGAATGGGGTTAGCACGACAATACCTGACCTCCACTTCAATGCAGGTGAAGGAGATCGCCTACCTATTGGGGTATTCACAACCGGCGACCTTTCATACTGCATTTTGTCGGTTCTATGGGCAAAGCCCCGGTAGCTATCGCAATACTAAGGCTCAATAACTATTTCAACCGATGACTATCGGTGCACATATGTAGAAGCCCGGAGCACAAGGCAACCGGGCTCTGCGATACCTTTAACGCTACGCTGCAAAAAAGAACATCACACTGGCAATAGCCGCGGCGAGCAAGGCATAAGGTAACTGCGTAAGGGCATGCTGCATCGGCGTACACCCGCTACCCTGCGCAGACAACACGGTCGAGTCGCCGTAGAAGCAGGCATGACTGCCAAAGGCTGCAGCAGACATCAAAGCACCAATCACCAACGGAAGATTCGCATCCATCGCCGTTGCCAACGGCATGACAATAGGTAGAGCAACCGCCAACATACCCCAGAATGTTCCAGTCGCAAACGCAATCAACGCCATAACCAGAAAGACCACTACCGGCAGCAGATCAGCCGTCATCATAGGCTTCACTGTGTTAATGATGTACAGCGTCAACCCCAGAGAATCATTCACGTCTTTGAGCATAAAACCCGCAACAACAGTACCCAATGGCACCATCATTGATTTAAAGCCTTCCATTCCGGTATCAAAAAGCTCATTAAAGCTGAGCAACCGCTGTGATAGATAAAGCACCATGGTCACCGCCAAGGCAACAATAACCCCCATCAAAATATCAACATCGAAATACCAGGTAAAGAATATCAATGCCAGAATTGGGATAAAGAAATTATGCAGCGCAGGTTTAGTCCGCGCAGAACTGAGACTTTTCCCAGCGCTAGCCGTCAAATCAATTTCAATCGTACCCGGCGGAATAACCTCACCGCCCTGAGCTCTGATTTCAGCGGTTTTCATTGCCCCTAATAGTGGAAATTTCCCCATCGCAACCAACGGTACAATAACGGCGGCTACCCAGGCATAAAACATATAAGGGATAGATTCGATATAAACACTCAGCCCCTCCCCTTTACCGGCAACACCATTATCTTCCAACAGACCTGCAAAGAATATTGCCCAGGTAGAGAATGGAACTAAAACACAGATTGGAGCCGCTGTAGAATCAACGATATAGGCCAGCATCTCACGTGATACTTTAAACTTGTCGGTCACTTTCTTCATAGAAGAGCTGATTGCCAGCGCATTCAGGTAGTCATCAATAAAGATAATAAGACCCAGTATCCAGGTCACCACAAGGCTGCTACGACGGGACTTTACAAAGTGAGCCATGTAATCGCTGAATGCGACTGCACTTCCGGTTCTGATCAGCAATGCAATCAAACTGCCAAAAAAACCACACACCAGAATAATCCAGCCAATGGTATCGTCACGCATGGTGTCTAACGCGACATTAGCAAAGCCGGTGACTAAATCAGTAGGCGATATCATCAGCAAACCGATAACAACACCCGCCAAAAGAGACTCAATTGTTCGTTTGGTAATAAGCGCAACAATGAGAACAACAAGGGTTGGAAATACTGCGTAAGCGCCATAATTTTCCATTTTAAAACGCCCCCGACGCCAGAGACTCAAAAGCAGACAAACAGGAACTCGGCGCACTTAACGCATGCCCTCCCAGCACTGCTTTAAATAAACAAGTACTCCCCTCAATATAATAATCTTCAACGGCCATAAAACCTCTCCTAGTTATTATTCAATACAAAGAGGCTAAACAACCATTCAAGTAACAAGAATACCCTATAAGGGTTAACACCTATAAAAATTTAATCTTATTACCCACACATAGTCGTACATTTAATAACGCCCTTAGGCTAATGCTTTATCCATTAAGTTATATGTCATACCTGCAATCCAACCACCATCCACCCGAATCTCTGTCCCGGTGATATAACTGCTCTCGTCCGCCGCCAGAAAGTGATACGCACCCATAATATCTTCGACACGTGCAGGGCGTTCAAGAGCTGTCGCCTGGGCGCTGATGCGTGCTTCAGGCCCATCGATCGACTCCATCGGTGTCAGCACCGTGCCAGGGCTAACAGCATTGACCCGTATACCGCGACGCCCCAGCTGCAACGCTGCCGTACGCGTCATCGCTAGCACGCCACCTTTAGAGACGGAATAAGAGGAATACTCAGGAAAAGTAATATGTGCGGCGGCTGACGCCGTATTGATAATGCAGCCACCATCATTCAGATAACGTGACGCGTACTTAAGCCCCAGATAAACACCCCGAACATTAACGTGCAGTACCTTATCCAGATTGGCCAAATCGGCATCTTCATAGCGCCCTTCTGGCAACGCAATCCCTGCATTATTGATCACTACATCCAATTTTCTGTCGGTTGCCGCCTTTTGGAAGGCCTCGGCAAGTTCAGTTTCGTTGCCCACATCTGCGACAAAAATCTCAGCACCGGCTTCAGCCAACTCAACACTGGGTTGCAGGTCAATGACCATCACCTCAGCACCCGCAGCGATAAAGTGTTTCACTAACGCCAAGCCGATTCCGCTTGAACCACCGGTAATTAATACTTTTTTGTTCTTTACAGAAAACACGCTAAATACCTCCCTGATAAGCGCTCAGGCTTTACTTAACTTTTTTGTATTTAAAGCGACACCCGCTTTTGTCAGCAACAGGGTAAACATGATCAAACCAATAAGAATGGCCCCTGCTGTAAACAGGAAAAGGCTGCCGTAACCTTGATCACCGATCAACATACCGGCAAGCGCAGGTCCAACAATCGCGCCCAGAGACAGGAAGGAGGAAATTAAGACGGACAGATTACCGCGCTGATCCAGACTCACCACGATGCCCATCTGGTAGGCCAGGCCGTAGTTCCACACACCCGAAAGCACAAAAGTGGATACGGCAAATAGAAGCGCGTCGAATGCACTGCTATAGATAAAGATTACCGCCACCAACAATCCGGTTGAAAGAACCAGCGGAAACAGGCGACCTAAGCGATCCCCCAGCAGCGCCGCAGCAAAAGCCCCCAAACCACCACCCAGCAACCCAAAGGACAGCGCCTTCCCGATGGTGACGGCATCTATCCCCTGCTGGGTCGCAATACGCTCGACAAAAGCCCAAAGCCCTGACAACCCAGCGAAATAGATCATCAGTGCAAACAGGGCCACCCACACCGGCCAGATTGCCGACGCTTCGGCCTTAGTATTTTCGCTGGCATCCACATTGCGCTTGCCTCGCTTCGGCAACCAGACTGTCGCAGTACCAAGCAATGCCAATACCGCGGCAACCGTCAGCATCAGACCGGGAAAGCCCCATTGTGCGGTAACGTACATCGGCAGTAGAAACAGCAAGGCAGCACCCACAATCTGTTCGGCCAGCAACTTGATACCAAAATAACGGTCGGGATCATTCGTATCAGACAACACGCAAACCGCCAGTCCAAACAAGATACCGGCCCCTACACCTGAGATCGCCATCAATGCCAGCAGCGCTTCGTACTGATTGACGAACGCGCCACCCGCCAGTCCTCCAGAAAGGAGCGCAAAACCCGTCGTGCTGACGTATTGCCAGTCAAAGCGGCGAATCCAGAATACAGCGCTCAGACAGACCAACAGAAACCCGACAAAATAGCTGGAAGCGATGAGCCCTACCTGCTCCTCTTGCAACTGCAGGTGTTCTGCCGCGCCACCCAACAGGATAGGCAAAATCAGAAAAATTGCCGCTCCGGCAGCGGAGATGATCGATGTAGCGGCAATACAACTACCGGCGTTGATCGCATCTCTTTCGTGCGTAGAAGTCGTCATAGTTCCATCCGTTTAATTATTATTGTCAGGAAATGAGGAAAGCGAAGGGGCAGCGATCCGCCCCAAGGGTGTTACAGGTCCGCAATTCTCATCGCAGCCTGATTTTGGCCCATACGATTAAACCCATTGGGTTGGACGGGTACGACCGGTTTCGGCTTCACGGCTATCGGCCAGCAGACAGAGCAGCTCGAAGTAGATCGCCGCCGCCAGGTGACCAGACTTACCATCCGGATCACGGTTAGGGTTGTATTCCACCAGATCGGCACCGATGATATTCAGGCCACGTGATCCGTGGATAATGTCCCGTGCCTGGCGGGGTGTCAGACCGAAAGGTTCCGGCCCCGTGGTGCCCATCATGTAGTTGCTGTCCAGACCATCCACATCAAACGAGAAATAGGTTTTCTCCTGCCCGACAATCTCCCGGGCTTTATCAATCACGTACTGGGTGCCTTTATCGAACACTTCATCCGCGGTTATCACGGTCATACCGCTGTCATGGGCAAACTCCCACAGGAAGTTCGCACGGCCACGTACACCAATCTGTACGGTCCGTTCCGGATCAACGTAGCCGTTCAGCACCGCCTGACGGAAGATAGAACCGTCGTTCACCGCATCCCCGCCCCATGTCGCCATAGTGTCGGAGTGAGCATCGATATGGATCACGCCAAACGCTTCATTGCCATGGGCTTCAGACAGTCCTTTCAATGCACCAAAAGCCGTGGTGTGTTCACCACCGCAGTTCAGGGTGTAGAGTCCTGCATCACCCAGCTGTTTGAAGACCTGATAGATATCATCCACGCGAGTTTGCAGGTCAGTGGAGGACCATTCCACATCGCCATAATCGATCACGGAACACTGTTCAAACGGGATCTTGCCGGTCACATCGTTGATCGGTCCGTAGTTACGGCTCCACTCACGTACCGCCTTGGGACCGTGGCGGGTTCCCGCCAGACCAATCGCGCCCAGATCCAATGGTGAACCGACCATGGCGATATCAACCTGATCCAGATTCTCACGGCGATGGGGTGCCTGAAAGAAACCCGGGTGCGCCAGGAATCCGGTAGTATCCAGGTTGTAACCCTGTGCTGCCGCACGCTCGAAGAAACTTGCCACGTTAAGGTCTTTAAACTCAAAGGCTGCACGGTCCAGTGCCCGGTAATGTGCCAGCCGCTCTTTACTCATTTTAGCCATCGTAATTACTCTCTTGATTAAGCGCCTAACTTGTCCCAGACCCGTTGGTTCAGACCCGCTGACCAACCACCACACAGGTTCAGAGCCTGACCGTTGATAAAGCCGCAGTCATCGGCTGCCAGAAAGTGGATCATTGCCGCCACC
>NZ_JBFGYC010000115.1:0-8788 GCF_041587635.1 Pontibacterium sp.
AATCGCCCAGCTATCACCTATCCATTCGTGAAAATTGATACGTCCTTCGGTTGTTTCAGCGGTAAAGTCAGGCGCGTCATCGCCTATTCGGAGTGACATAACTCACCTCCATTATTAGTTGATTCTGCCGTCACTCGGAGGGTGTTGTTTTGACACCCGTAAAGGACGGGCAGGTTATTCGGCCAGAAAGCGAAGCAATACAGGTAGACAAAAGACACTGGATTAGTCATGTCTTAGTCGCCTGCTTCCTGGGATAGATGACTGAATCAGTCATCTATCACTATAGGTCAGTTCCCCACAGTGATGAGGATTGTGTGTTGGCTGAGCAGTGCAACTCTCGGCGGATGTTGCACTGTATTCATGTGGTCGCAGGTCAAACCAGTGCGACTTTGATTCTGGGATGGGGTTAGTCGGGCTGGAGCTCACCAATATGGGTCGATACGGACTTTATACCGCTCCATGTTGGATAGTCAGCATCTTCCGCATCATCGATGGGCCCACCGGTACGGATCTTTGCAGATACCTCTTCGATAGGGAAGCTGATGACCACTGTGGCCTTCATCTCAGTATTGTTGGGTTTGCGGGCTTCTTTTGAGCGCCCTCGACTGAATTTCTCCAGCATCTGGTCCAGAGCGAACTGTTTGTGTTCAGGCTCTTCTACGACATTGCCTTTGCCATATAGCATCACGGACCGAAAGTTGGCCGAGTGATGAAATGCCGATTTGGCAAATACCAACCCATCCAGCAGTGTTACCGTAATGCAGGTCGTTTCACCTCGGATGATTGACTGAAATAGTCCATTTTTGCTGGAACCGTGAATATATAAGCGGTCACCAATACGCCAGTGAAAATTGGGCTGAACGGCCGCAGTACCATGCATGGTGGCCCCCAGATGGCAGACATATGCTTCATCTAGAATCGAGTAGATTGTTTCACGGTTATAACACGCTTTTTTGGGGCCTCGTCTTACGCGTGTTCTGTCTGTGATGTCGATGGGCTTCACTGCGTTCCTTCTCCTATGTCATGTTCAAGCTTGCGATGGGTCTAGATTAGAGGCTAAATTGGAGCCTGAAGAGATCCATTATCAGAAAGTTTACAGGCCCACTTTGAGCGATATTAAGTTTCCCACGGCATTGTTCTTACCATTCCATGAAGGTGATTCAGCATTGCCGCAGTACGCACGCCTGTTTCGTGCGTTTCAGCAAGCAATCATTGCGGGTCATCTACATCCCGGTACCAAGCTTCCCGCGAGTCGCCCGTTATGTTCTGAGCTGGGTATTTCACGCAACACGGTCAAAGCGGCATATGAAATGCTGCATTCAGAGGGTTATGTGGAAACCCGGCAAGGTGCGGGCAGTTTCGTCGCAGCAGACCTTCCAAAACTCACAGGGTCGAATCAGCCGTATTCAAAAAGAGCGATGCCACAGGCAAGCCCAAAGCTATCATCTTTAGCATGCCAACTGACGGATGTAAGAGCACCCAATCAAACACCTCAAGGTGCCTTGTTGTTACCTGCACAGCCGTGTATTGCGAGCTTCCCCTGGCATCAGTGGCAGCGCGCCGTCGCACGAGCGGGCAGACAGATGAAACACCAGCAAAATTCGGTAATGGGTAACTTATTATTAAGAGAGCAAATTGCTAGTTATCTGCGTGTAGTGCGGGGTGTGAAGTGTAATGCAGAGCAGGTCATGGTCTGTTCTGGTTCACAGCAAGCGATGTTTCTGGCATTGCGTTTGCTAGTGGATCAGGGTGAGCCGGTATTGACGGAGGATCCTTGTTATCAGGGGGTGGATGGCGCGGTGTTAGCTGCTGGAGCCGTGAAAATTCCCGCATCCGTCGATGAACAAGGTATCCGTTTGGAGGATGGCTTAGCGCAAGCGCCTGATGCGCGTGTTGTCATGGTGACTCCGTCACGCAACCATCCTCTTGGTTATACGCTCAGCCTGGAGCGGCGGCTACAGTTACTGCAATGGGCGCAGCAGAGCGGTAGCTGGCTGATTGAGGATGACTACGACAGTGAGTTTCGATTTGACCATCCTCCACTGACCTCGTTGCAAGGGCTGGGAGGTGAAGATGTCGTGGTCTACACCGGCACCTTCAGCCGGATCCTGCATCCTGGTATCCGCTTGGGGTACATGGTTGTACCTCAGCCTTTGCTTGAGATGGCTAAGCGCGCAAAAACGTATATGGAAGGTGGTAACTCTATCCTACCGCAGTTGGCATTGGCTGAGTTTATGGCTAATGGTCAGTTTGCCAGCCATGTTCGACGCATGCGTAAACTCTATCAGCAGCGGCGTAATTATCTTCATACGCTGGTAAAGGATAAGTTCGGCGACTATTTTGAGTTGATAGAAAGCGACGGAGGAATGCATTCGGTCTATCTTATTCCGCAACATTGGTGTGATAGCGATATTAGGAATCGTTGCGAGGAGCAAAGGTTAGGTATTCGAGACTTATCCCGCTATTTTACCGCCCAAACACCGATAAAGGGGCTGATTTTGGGGTTTGCCGGATATAACGAAGAACAGATTCTAACGGCGGTAAATAGGCTCAAAAAGATCATTGATGCATATACATAACTGACGTGTTCCTATTACGTTAGGATCAGATCAAATCTTTTTGCTATATACGGGACACGCATAGTTGTTGAACTGAGTTTAACTATGTAATGTCTCTCTAATAGCCTTTCAAAATGCAGTATGGAGGGGAAGATGAAGCGCTATCTGTCATCAGCTTTAATGGGAGCGGCGCTTGCCTGCTCTGCACAGGCCTCTGAAGAGGGCCCATATAACGTGCTCGTTGTCATGAGTTACGAGGAGCAAAACCCTTGGTGTAAAGAGATCAAAGCAGGTATTGAATCTGCTTTGGGTTCACATGCTGAAACGACCTATTTTTATATGGATACGAAGGTCGATCCGAAGAATGGCCTTACTAAAGCAAAGCAGGCTTATAACACCTATCAAAATTTACAACCGGACGGTGTTATCGCCGTTGATGATAATGCGCAATCGATGTTTATTGTTCCTTCTTTAAAGGACAAAGTCAGTACGCCAATTATGTTTGCGGGTGTTAATTCCAATGCGGATAAATACGGTTATCCAAACAGCCATATATCCGGGATATTGGAGCGGGCTCATGTTCACGAGTCGCTCGCATTCGCCAAGCAATTAATGCCGAAGATACAAAATACGTGTTTTCTAACGAACGATGTGCCCTCCGGAAGGGCGCTGCAAAGCCAGGTGATGGCGGAACAGAAGGATTATCCGGTTAAGGTGCATGATTTCTATCTTATTAAATCCACGACTGAATTAAGCAGTGTGAGTGATGAGATGGGGCAAGCGTGTGATGCCCTGTTTGTTGACAGCCTTGAGGGTATTGTTGATGAAAATAAAGAGCCGCTCGCGAATAGCGAAATATTGAAGCGGTTGGATGCGTCCTACGACGGTGCTCTGCTCGGCGGGAATAGATATCAGGTAGAGCAGGGTGCCTGGGCAGCAGTTGTGAAAACAGGGCAGGAGCAGGGTGAAACCTCGGCCGAGATGCTTCTGACAGCCATGCGCGGAAAGGATCTCGCAGAGATTCCAGTCGTTCAAAACACCAGAGGTGAGCGGGTTGTGAACGTGACTGCGCTTGATGAGCACCAAATTTCATTGAAACCTTTGGTGCTACGTGGGGCGACACTCGTCCGCCAGCAACCCTAAGCGGGTCAGTGATGACACGTCTATTTCCAAGCATTGCCAGCAAACTTATTTTGCTGGCCGTGCTTATTATTCTTTCTTTCACGGCGATCACATCCGTTACCGGGGTTAGCTTTTATCGAGTTGAAGCCCTGTTAACCCAGGTTGTAAACGATGAAGTCTCCGGTGTTATCTCTAACGCCCAGCTTGGGCGTCAAGTCTCTTCGCTTTTATCAGATATCGATAACCTAAGTCGTCAATGCAGTAGCTCAAACTTAAACATTGATGAAATCAACGTGGTGAGCAGCAATCTTGGTGTGCTGGCCGACCATCTGACTGATCCTGTATTAATGGATTCGTTTTCAGGATTTCGTATGTCCGCGGATACCCTGCTAAAACGATGCGTTATTCAGAATCAAGAGCTGCAAGCATTACGCGATATTGAGCAGAGCACCGAACGTAATTTGACACGTTTAGAGCATTTCATCGGCGAAACACTGATTCAACAAACTCTAACAGGGAAGACGACTGCGCATCTGGATCAGCTGATGGTGTTGGTTGCGGGTCTCAGGGAGAGTTTATTGTCGCTGAGTAAGCAGTTGGCTGAGCAGATTCTCTTTGAAATAGAGCAAAGTCCAAAAGGAAACGTTATTTCCCAAGTGGATGATATGGCTTTACGCCTGCAAACACTTACGGCTTCAACAGACGATATCGCTGTTGTGAGTGAAACGCTTAATCAAAACATTGTCGCATATAGAAACCGATTGCTCAGTTACATAACAACGCATGGACATCTAAATGATGCAGTCTCGGCGTTACATGATGCCGAACAAGCAGTGCTCACTGACATGGCGCGTTTGGATGCCGATACTTTCCGGCGCAGTGCGTTGGTGCGTTCTGATATAGAGAAGATTATTCAAAGCACACGTGCGCAGTTGGTGGTGTTATCCCTCGGTATTGCGTTAGTGACACTTGTACTGGTCATCCGCATAAATCGGCGCAGCATTCAAAAACCGCTTGATGATGTGTTGCAGCTTATTCAGGCAATTAAAGGAGGGCGCGGTGATGCGTCCGCACCCATTCGTTCAGATGAGTGGGGCATCATCCAATCACAGCTTTTGGAGATGTCTGATGAGCTTCAGAGTTCGTATCAGGAGGTCGTTACCAGTCGTGAGCGTCTTGAGATAGCGATGATGGGGGCAAATGATGGCCTCTGGGATTGGAACCTGGAGTCTGACGAGGTGTATTACTCTCCCCGTTGGAAGTCGATGTTGGGTTATGCTGATCACGAGCTTGAAAGCAAGCTTGATACTTGGGCGCATCTGGTCGATCAGGACCAGATGGAAACGGTTTTAATGAAAGTAGAGGAATATCTTGCAGCGCCCAGTGATTCAGCTTTCAGGGTTGAGTTTCGTATGCGGCACAAAGAAGGGTATTGGGTCGAGATTCTTTCGCGTGCGCAGTTAGCACGAGATGCGGAAGGGCGGGAATCTTCCCCGAGACGTTTGGTCGGAACACACGTTGATATTACCGCGCGTAAGCTTGCTGAGGATGTGCTCAAGCAGAGCGAACTGGAGCAACGCAGTTTGATCGCTGCATTACCGGATATCATCATGAGATTTGATATCAAAGGGCGACACCTGTTTATCTCTGAAAATATCAATGTGGTCACCGTACTGGAAGCTGAGCAATATATTGGCAAAACGCATCGGGAACTGGGTTTTGATGAGGGGCTTTGTCAGGAATTTGAATCTTCGATTGCGCATACGTTTTCTAAAGCCGAGCCGTACGAGACGGAAGTCCAAATGCGAGGGCCGGCGGGTGAGAAAGTCTTCAATCTTAAACTCACGCCCGACATGCCGGAGGATGGGGAGGTCCGCACTGTTCTTGCGGTAGCGCGCGATATCACTCTGCTGAAGAAACATCAGCAACAGTTAGAGCATATTGCACACTATGATGTGCTAACGGGGCTGCCGAACCGTATATTGCTCGCAGATCGTCTCCAGCAGGCTATGATGCTGAGTCTGCGGCGTGGTACCAAGTTAGGCATCGTTTATATCGATCTGGATGGCTTTAAAGAGGTTAATGATACCTACGGACACGATGTGGGAGATCGTCTTCTGCAAACGGTATCAAGTCGGATGCAAACGGCATTGAGGGACGGTGATACGCTGGCGCGGCTGGGTGGCGACGAGTTCGTTGCGGTGATTGGAGACCTGCAAACACATCAGAGTTGTGAGGAAATATTGCAGCGCATCTTGCATGAAGTTGGCAGGGATGTACGGGGAGAAAAGTATGTGACCCGGGTTGGCGCAAGCTTAGGTGTTACGTTCTATCCGCAAGATGAAGATATTGATGCTGATCAGCTTCTGCGTCAGGCTGATCAGGCTATGTACCAAGTGAAGCTGTCAGGAAAGAATCACTTCCATATATTTGATATGGCACAAGACCGCGCTTTACGCGGCAGCCATGAGATCATCGAGCGAATCAGAACTGGGCTGAGCAGAGACGAATTTGAGCTCTACTACCAGCCGAAAGTGAACATGAAAACGGGTGCTGTTGTAGGTGTCGAGGCGCTCATTCGATGGAATCATCCGGAATTAGGTCTGATGTGCCCCGATGATTTTCTCCCCGCCATCGGCGATCATCCCCTGAGTATTGAACTGGGCCATTGGGTGATCTGTCGTGCACTGGAGCAGGTAGCTAATTGGCAGGATGAGGGGCTGTTTTTGCCTGTCAGCGTGAATGTCAGTGCAACACTGCTACAGCATTCTGACTTTGTCCGTTCGTTGAAAGTTGCGTTGGATGCGTGGCCGCAAGTATCGCCCGATCAGGTTGAGCTGGAGATTCTGGAAACCGCAGCATTGGACGATATTCTTCACACCTCAATGACTCTGAATAGCTGCCTTGATCTGGGTGTCAGTGTTGCTATTGATGATTTTGGTACGGGCTATTCATCTCTGACGTATCTGAAGACATTGCCGTTATCGACACTAAAGATCGACCAAAGCTTTGTCCTGGGATTGATTGATAATCCAGATGATTTGGCCATTCTGGAAGGGATTATGGGGCTCGCGAAGGCGTTTCAATTAAAGGTTATTGCCGAAGGTGTGGAAAGTATCGATCATGGCCGCTTCCTGATGGATATCGGGTGCGAGCTGGCGCAAGGTTATGTTATTTCGAGACCGCTACTTGCCAATCAATTGCCGCAATGGGTACATCATTGGTGTTCCCCATTTCCTGGGTGTTCGAGCCTTTGCGAAACTGAAAGTTGATCGCTCTTGAGGTATGAGCGATCAGCGCCATGATATTAGAGATGCAGTGACATCTCGTGCCAGCTCAATCCTCCGTGGTCCGAGTTCGACGGTCCTAAGTCCTGATATCCAAACTTCTCATACATAAGGATCAGTTCTGTCTGACAAATCAGATAGATCTCGGTTTTGCCCATTGCTTTCATTCGAGCAATAAAGTCATCCATAAGTTTTGCCGCCATTCCCTGTCTCTGGTAATCAGGATGTATCACCACTGACATGATGACAATCTGCGTTCCTGCCGGGTCGTGACCAATCAGTTCTTTGAATTCTTCATCGGACAGTTCAACCTGATGGGTTGCGCCTGCATTGATAAAACCGATGATTTCCCGCTCGTTTTCCAGAACGGTAAATCCTTCGGGGTAGGTATTGATTCGTTTGAGAATCTTTTCTTTGCTTGCGGCTTCGTCTCCGGAATAGGACACGGTTTCTATTGCGAAACAGCGGTCCAAATCCCTTTCCTGAACGGGACGGATATTCAGAGTGGACATAGATTTTTTACCTGACGGACAATGTGAGTGCAGTCGCGGATGGTGCCGAAAAAAGGGTCGATGAATTGCTTCACCGACCCTTGTTATCGTGCACTGCCTAAGCGTTAGCCTTCTTCTGGCTCATAACCCAGGTTTGGTGCCAGCCAGCGTTCAGCCGCCGTCATTTCCATGCCTGTACGCTCTGCGTAGTTTTCAACCTGATCTTCACTGATCTTCGCTACGCCGAAGTACTGAGATTTTGGATGGCTAAAGTACCAGCCGCTGACCGATGCGGCGGGCAGCATTGCATAAGCGTCAGTCAGGGTGATGCCTGTGTTCGCTTCAGCATCCAGTAATTCCCACAGCAGACCTTTTTCGGTGTGTTCCGGGCATGCCGGGTAACCCGGTGCGGGGCGAATACCCTGATATTTTTCTTTGATCAGGTCTTCGTTTTCCAGCGCTTCGTCTACAGCATATCCCCAGATTTCACGACGTACTTTTGCATGCATCATTTCAGCGAAGGCTTCAGCGAAACGGTCTGCCAGTGCTTTAACCATGATGGAGTTGTAGTCATCGTGGTCGGCTTCGTACTGTGCGACCAGCTCGTCACAGCCGTGACCTGCCGTCACCGCAAATGCGCCGAAGTAATCCTGTTTTCCGCTGTCTTTCGGTGCAATGAAGTCCGTCAGACACATGTTGGCTTTACCCTCAACTTTCTCCATCTGCTGACGCAGGTGGTGCAGGGTGGTCAGAACCTCTGTGCGGCTTTCGTCGGTATAGAGTTCAATGTCATCGTCATTGATGCTGTTTGCCGGGAACACACCAACAACTGCACGAGCAGTTAGCAGCTTCTCGTCCACCAGCTTTTTCAGCATATCCTGTGCATCTTTAAAGAGCTTGGTTGCTTCTTCGCCGATGATGTCGTCTTCCAGAATGCGTGGGTAACGACCAGCCAGTTCCCATGAATGGAAAAACGGGGACCAGTCGATATACGGCAGCAACTCATCTAGCGCGACGCTGTCGAAAACCTGCAGTCCAAGCTGAGCCGGAACCGGAGGCGTGTATTCATTCCAGTCAATCTGGAATTTATTCTCACGAGCGGCTTCAAGCGTGACACGGCGTTTATCATTTGCACGTGCGGCATGACGTTCGCGCACTGCCTGATATTCTTCCTGTATCTCTTTGACATAGTTAGGCTTTTTGTCTTTAGAGAGTAAGGAGGACGCAACGTTGACTGCGCGGGATGCGTTGGTGACATGCACCACCTGGTCACGATGGAAGACCGGATCGATCTTCACCGCGGTATGTGCTTTAGACGTTGTTGCACCAC
>NZ_JBFGYC010000116.1:0-8735 GCF_041587635.1 Pontibacterium sp.
AGCATCTGGGTGAGCCGGATCTTTGGATTGAAGACCCGGCCAAACGTTCGTTTCGTGCTGCCGGGTTTATAAACGGAAAACTGAACTGGGTGCTATTGATCACGCCGTTTAACAACTTCCCCTCGGCGGACTGGATTGATCAGTTGTTTGTACAAGAGACACTGGAAGCACAGCAGTACCAATACCTACTCAGTGCCACCAACGTCGAGGTGGAAGATCAGGGTACGATCATCTGCAGCTGTTATCAGGTGGGTACCACGGCTATCGACAAAGCGATTAAGTCGGGGTGTGGCTCGGCCGTAGAGTTAGGTGAAAAGCTTCAGTGTGGAACCAACTGTGGCTCCTGCATTCCCGAGTTGGAGGGCTTTTTTACCCGCGCAAGTTAATCGGTTTTTTATCTCCTTTCCAGGGCTGGATTTGAGGTTTTCCTGTTGTTATCGGCCACTCAGTTTGGAGAGGCTTTTTGGTCGGTAACAGCGTTTTTTCCCTGCTGGTGCAATCGTTGATACGGGTCAATGTCGCCGCTTCAGGGGAGGAGGAAACTGAACTCAAGGAACAAGAACTAGGACTGAAAGGGGAACCTGAATGAGCATCGAACACCACGATCTGGTACATGAATTTCCTGAGCTGCGTGAGCGCATCCACGAGAAAAAAATGACCGACGCGCACTTCGCTCGCCTGTTTAATGAATACCATGACCTGACCAAAGACGTGGAACGCATGGAAACGGAAATTGAGCCAGTAACCACTCAGACGGAAGAAGAGTACAAGCTCAAGCGTGTAAATCTGAAAGACAAGCTGTACCGCATGCTGATGAACTGATTGACGACGCTGTTTAAAAAATACCCGCCTAGTTGTGGGTATTTTTTTGTCTGAATACGGCCAAATTCAAGTTGTAACTTAGTGCTGTACCTACTAGTATGTTTTTGTCGTCTGTTCTGTTGGAGTTCGTTATGGCCAAAACCCGTGAGCTGTTGGTAGAGACCATGAAGCAATTATTGTGGGAGCGTGGTTATGATGCGACCAGTCCAAACTTAGTATTAGAACGTTCAGGAGCAGGGAAGGGCAGTTTTTACCATCATTTTAAAGGTAAAAAAGAGTTAGCGATTGCGGCGATGGATTCGCGTGCGGATGAGTTGTCTGAAGAATTTGATTATCTGGTTGCTAAGCATTCCGATCCCTTGGCTGCGGTTACTGCGTACATGTGCCAGACCCGTGATGCGTCCAAAGGGTGTCGTATCGGACGTATCGTCCAGGATCCATCGCTGGAAGATCCCTTGTTGAATGCGCCACTGAAACGTTTCTTTGGTGAGCAGCATGGAAAATTAACCCAGCTATTTCAACAGGCACAGACAGAGAGTCTGTTGTCAGATGCCTTATCTCCTGAACAATTGGCAACGTTGGCGATCAGCGCATTGCAGGGGGGCTTTGTCTATGGCCGTGCAATGCAGGACGGTGAGGCGGTGAATGACGCAACAGACGGCTTTATAACGCTGTTAAATACTCAGCGTTTGGCAGGATAAGCCGCTGCTATAGCCCAGTCGCTTGCTCAATAAGCGGTGGGTAAGGTCTATGAACGATGTCGAGACGCACCGGGGTGAGTGCGTTTTTTATTACCAAATGACTGTACCTACTGGTATGTACATAAATATAAAGATACAAACTTGAGAGGTGTACTATGCAACACAAGTCGATTCAGGCACTGAGCCTGCCACTGATTTTTGTCGTGATTTACGGCTCCGGCTTTGTTGGGGCCAAACTCGGGTTGCTCTACAGCGAGCCTTTTACCTTTCTGGCAATGCGTTTTGCGTTAGCAGGTGTGCTGCTAGTGGCGGCAGCGTTTCTGATGGATGCAGTATGGCCAAGACGCTGGGGCTGGTTGCTGCTCAGTGGTTTGTTGATGCAAGGCGTGTTCTCTGCTGGTGTCTTCTATGCGCTTTGGTTGGGTATGAAACCTGCCGTTTCGGCGTTGATCATCGCTTTACAGCCCCTGTTGGTTGCCGTATTAGCAGGCCCTTTTCTGGGTGAGCAGGTCAGTCGCCAGCGCTGGGTGGGTTTAGTGATTGGTGTCTTAGGTGTGGCGCTGGTGGTGGCTGATGGATTAGCGGTTGAAGGTATCACTCTCACCAATTTGAGCTGGGCGTTGGTTTCTTTGGTCGGTTTAGCTGCGGGGCAACTCGTGCAGAAAAAACACTGTGCGCAGATGAATCTATTTAGTGGCGGCGCCATTCAGGTGTTGGCGACCCTGCCTCTGTTGTTGATACTCGGATGGATGTTTGAGACCGGAGATATTGTCTGGCATACAGACTTGGCTTTAGCGGTGTTTTGGATGGGCGTGGGGGTGTCGATTGGGGCGTTGAGTGTGCTTTATATTATGCTACGTAACACTCAGGCGACACAGGTGGCGAGTGTGTTCTACGGCGTGCCTGTGGTTGCAGCGTTAATGGCCTGGCCGATGTTTGATGAGATCCCCACGCTGATGGATTGGCTGGGATTTTCCATCGTTGCGGTGGGGATTCTGGTCGCGAACTCTGATCTGTCACAGCGTTTAGCGCTGTATCTAAAGCTATTCAAAAGGCGCTATGAATAACGTCACTACATCAGAGTCCGCCTTCGGTCAGTTTGGCGGGATCAAGTAACCGAGCCAGTTCTTCGCGTGGGATATCTGTGTGTTCTTCTGCTACATCGATAACTGCACGTTTCTCTTTGTAGGCTTGTTTCGCGATCTCTGCGGCTTTCAGATAACCAATAATCGGATTTAACGCGGTGACCAGAATCGGATTCTGGTGCAAGGCTTCGTTCAGCTTGTCTTCGTTCACCGTGAAGCTGGCAATAGCTTTATCTGCTAACAGGGTGGTGCTGTTAGCCAGTAGCTCAATGCTGTTGAGTAGGTTGTAGGCAATCATTGGGAGCATGACATTCAGTTCGAAATTTCCGGACTGACCGCCAATGGTGATGGCGGCGTCATTGCCCATGACCTGTGCAGCAGCCATCGCAGCCGCTTCTGGAATCACTGGATTTACTTTACCCGGCATGATTGAGGAGCCCGGCTGCAGCGCTTCCAATGAGATCTCGCCAAGACCCGCCAATGGTCCGGAGTTCATCCAACGCAGGTCATTTGCGATCTTCATCACAGATACTGCCGTCGCTTTTAGTTGTCCGGACAGTGCCACAGCCGTGTCTTGTGAGCCGATCAGAGCAAAGAAGTTGTCCCCAGCGGTGAAGGTTACGCCCGTCAACCCACTGAGATTTTTATTAAATACGCGGGCAAAATTCGGGTGGGCGTTGATGCCTGTGCCAACAGCGGTGCCGCCTTGTGCCAGCGTCTGTATAGCGGGTTGCAGGGCCTCTAGATGTTGAATGTTCTGACGGACTTGTGCTGACCAGCTCAGCAAAGACTGATCCATACGTATCGGCATTGCGTCCATCAGATGGGTGCGGCCTGTTTTGCAGTATCCTTTCAGGGTCTCCGCTTTGGCTTCGATTGTTGTTAGCAGATGGCGCAGGGCAGGCAGGAGTGTGTTATTCAATTGCAATGCTGCGCTGATATGCACGGTACTGGGGATAACATCGTTGCTGCTCTGACCAAAGTTCACATGATCATTGGCGCTGATCGGTTGTCCGAGTTTTTCGCTGGCGAGGGTAGCAATCACTTCGTTGGCATTCATATTGGAGCTGGTACCGGAGCCCGTCTGGTATACGTCGACCGGGAAGTGCTGCATCAGGTCATCACGTTCCAGTAGCTCGGAGCAAACGCTGATGATGGCATCGGCCTGATCCTGAGTCAGACATTCCAGCTGACTGTTGCTGATGGCAGCGGCGGACTTCACTAAAATCAGAGCACGAATAAACGCCTCAGGCATGGTTTGACCGCTGACTGGGAAGTTATTTACGGCACGTTGAGTCTGAGCACCGTAAAGCGCATCGATGGGCACTTCCAGTTCGCCCATGCTGTCCCGTTCAATTCTTGTGCTACTCATAATGTTTCCTTGTACGTTTTGGTCGTCGTGAGTTACAGGAAGTAATGGCTGAGGATCGACAGCTCGTTATAGAGCCGTCTGACTCGCGCCTTATCTGTTTGAGTACGTGCAAGCCGTTCTATTGCAAAAAGAGGCTTATGAATTTGATCCAGGCAGAGTGCACGCCAATGTTCGGACACATAGGTATCACAGAGGGTATTCAGCAGCGTCATATAAGCGCGCATATGAATATTGTGTTTCGCAGCTTCTGACGGATGATTTGCCGCACGTGCATCGCTGAGTATCAGATAACGTTCCAGTACGCAGGGGAGGTCGGGGTAATCGCCGTTGCGAACACTGGACTCCAGTACCGGGAAGTCGTCAATATCTATCTGTATCATTTCTTTAAATCTAAATAATAGCGATTATCAATAGCATTATTGTATTTTGCTTTCATGGCTGTCAATAGTTCACCTTAATTGGATGAGACTTGGCTAAACTGTAGTCAGGTTCCTTCGCTTCTGCTTCTTGAATGTTTCAGGTGAGTCAGATGAATACGCAGGTTGATGACAGGGCCGTAGGGTCTGATGTTGAGCCGCAAAGCTACTTCGGTTATTGCCGTCGTTATCTGCCGGAGTTGTTTCGGTTGGAACAGCTGGTGTCGGCTCATGCACAGCATCTACGGGTTGATGTTGTCACTCAGGTGGTAAGCGAAAATCAGGTTTTGCCGGTGTACGCGCTCACATTGGGCAGCAGGGCGGCGGAAGCGCCGGTGATCGCTCTGGTGGGTGGTGTACATGGTGTTGAGCGTATCGGAAGCCAGATCCTGCTGGTGTTCTTAGAGAATCTATGTCGACGCCTGCAGTGGGATACGGGATTGCAGGAAGAGTTAAAACACCTGAGATTGGTTTTCTTACCGCTGATGAATCCGGTGGGGATGGCGCATGGTTGGCGCAGTAATGGTAACGGCGTTGATCTGATGCGAAATGCACCGCTTGATGCGCGGGATGATCCTGCGTGGATGGTGGGGGGACAGCGTATCAGTCACCATCTGCCATGGTTTCGTGGAGTGGAGGGGGAGCCAATGCAGCCTGAAGCGAAGGCACTCTGCGCATTGGTGGAGCAACAGTTGTTTCCTGCAGTTTTTAGCCTGGTGCTGGATGTGCATTCCGGTTTTGGTGTTCGAGATCGACTTTGGTTTCCCTACGCGGGCTCGACAGAACCGCTGGAACATCTGGCGGAGTTGGCGGCATTGAGCCAGCTACTCGACGAAACCCACCCTCATCACGACTACCTGATGGAGCCGCAGTTCGATCACTATATCTGTCACGGAGATCTCTGGGATTTTCTCTATCTACGGTCATTGGAGCGGCCGGGCCACATCTTTTTGCCGCTGACGCTGGAGATCGGGTCGTGGCTTTGGGTGAAGAAGAATCCACGCCAGCTGATCTCGTTTAGCGGCCTGTTTAACCCCTTGGTACCTCATCGTCATCAGCGCGCTATGCGACGTCATCATCTGCTGCTCGAATTTCTGATGCGCGCGGTACGGTCATCTTCTGCTTGGTTGCCTACAGGTAAGCAGCAGTCGCGTTTCCAGATCAATGCGATCAAGGATTGGTATGGTTAATCAAACGCTGGGACGTTGGGTATTACTACGGGGGCTAACTCGTGAGTGTCGCCACTGGGGTGGTTTTACAGAACTGCTGGCTCAGACACTGCCCCACAGCGATATTCAATGTATCGATTTGCCTGGAAACGGGCTTTTACACGAGCAAGCCAGTCCGGCGCAGGTCTCTCGTATTACAGATGCTGTCCGTGCCCAGCATGAGAGCAGGGGAGGGGTCTACGTTTTAGGCTTGTCGATGGGGGGCATGGTTGCGATTGACTGGGCCCTGCGTTACCCCGAGGAAGTCGCTGGTTTGGTGTTGATCAACAGCAGTCTGGCTGAGCTTAATCCGATCTGGCAACGTGTACGCTGGCAGGTCTGGCTTAGTATGGTGAGAGCATTTTTAACCTCGGCGGAAAACCGAGAAGAACTGATCTACAAGCTGACCTGTAATGTACGTGATGATCAGGAGTCGATACTCAGCCAGTGGTTACGATATCAAGGTGAGTGTCCGGTCCTGCGTCGCAATTTTATTCATCAACTTCTGGCGGCTGCCCGATATCATCTGCCTGCAACCGGCAATCCGCTTGTCCATAACGCGCTGGTATTGGCTGGGGCAGGTGATCGGTTGGTCTCTCCTGCATGCTCTTCCAGGATAGCAACGGTGTTCGACACGCCACTGCACCTGCATCCAACGGCGGGTCACGACCTGACCCATGATGACCCTATCTGGGTGCTGGAACAGATCGGCGAATGGCAGGAAAGTATGATGATGTCGCCCGAGTGCCCTTGTGAAGGCTTATCGAGTCATCATTAGCATCACGTTAAAAGCCATGTTCCCAAACCCCAATTTCGGCTAAGGTTATGGACGTTAATTCACGGAGAGGGAGGGGTGTTTATGCTGATAAGGTTGATCTGCTTGGCGTTCGCTGCGGTCGCAGTGGTCGGCTGTTCAACAGGCAATATCACCCCTGAATTATCGGCTTCTACTCAGCGAGATGTGGGTGTGGCTGTACTTGCGTTGACTAAGTCGGGGGGGGATCCCTGGCAGGTAGCCTATCGTTACGAGCAGATCGATGGTGACGTGACGGGGCTGTTGGAGATGAAAGCCGATCAGGATGGAACGATTCACAGTGACTATAACAGTGTACAGGGCAACCTGACGTTCGTTGAACTGCCTGCAGGGGATTATCGTATTACTGGCTGGCAGCTTCGACGGTGGCTAACCACGCGTGAATCATCAGTCCCCCTCGATATTCGTTTTCGGGTTTATCCCGGACGGTTTACCTATGCCGGTGAGCTAAATCTGGATACAGCGGATCAGCGTATTCTCGAAGCGGGTGTCACCGCCGTGGTGGTACAGGTGAAAGGTGCTGCTGAACGGGATATTCAGCATATCCAGCAATACCATCCGCAGGTGGATTTTTTACGTTTTCGAATGCACCAGATGCGAATCAGCATTCCGTCTGGGCTGGCGCGCTGATATCATATTTTTAGATGTTAAAAAGGGCCACGTTCTGAAGTGGCCCTTTTTTATTCGGAAAGATATTTCCGGTGTGATTTTATGCAAATCAGTTAGACAGCCTGATGCTGTGGTTGTTTACGCAGCTAACGGATCATCGTGGAAAATATGAACGGATTCGATCAGTGCTTTTGGACAATGTCCTCGGATCATATGATGGAATTCCGGCAGTCGTTCTGCTGGTACATCAATCATCATGACGATCTGGCCGTCATCCAATGCATGTTCGTATTTTTCAATCAGTGCATTGGGTGTGCCTTCACCAATCATTTTTCCCATCCACCCCCCGAAGCCAATCCCCAGTAAACTGAGGGTGAGTAATGTGCCACCGCCCAGTACTAATCCGAAAGGGGCACTCCCCAGAACGGCCAGACCTGCGATAACACCGATGGTTCCACCACCGACCATACCCCAGTCCATATCTGTTTCCAGTTCTGACGTTTCCAGCTCAGTCGCTTCATGAATATGGGCATCTTTCAGCATTTGATGGTCTTTAGCGACCACATGCATCTTTTCATCTTCGATACCCATCTTACGAAGGTCTTCAACCACGTGTTGCGCCTGCTCCAGTGTTGGCGCGAGGAATACCAGACGTTTCATCCCTCACCTCCAGTGTCTGTTGCTAGTTGGTTTCATCCTTACGAAAGTACACAAAGTATAGCCCACTACCTGTTGATGCAGCATTTCTGGGATATTGGTGGTCTTATAAAGGCTTGATCAGTGTCACCTTTGATTAATTCAATGACTTAATACACCAGGATTCAGGAGTGGGAATGGTTTATTCAGACAAAAAAATACCCGCCGAAGCGGGTATTTTTTATCGCGAGCAGGGGATTAAGCTGCCAGTGCGTTCTTGATGCGAGTCAGTGCGTCTTCCAGAATGTCCAGGCTGGTCGCAAAAGACAAACGCATGTTACCCGGAGCACCGAAGGCTGAGCCCGGTACCAGTGCAACACCTGCTTCGTTCAACAGGAACTCGGCCAGGGCAATGTCGTCTTCAAAGCGATCATCGTTGTCGATAACCTGCTGGAAACTTGGGAACGCGTAGAATGTGCCGTCAGCTGGGATGCAATCAACACCGTCAATTTCGTTCAGCGTTTTGATCACGTAGTCGTGACGTTCAGAGAAGGCTTTTACCATCTCTGCAACACAATCCTGAGAACCTTCCAGTGCGGCCTGCGCTGCAACTTGTGCAATTGAGGTCGGGTTAGAGGTGCTCTGAGACTGAATTTTCTTCATCGCGCCGATCAGTTTCTGCGGACCCGCCGCATAACCGATACGCCAGCCGGTCATGGAGTACGCTTTAGATACACCATTCAATACGATGGTACGGTCGTATAGCTCAGGGCATGCCATCAGGATGTTGCAGAACGGTTCATCAGTAAAGCGGATGTGTTCGTACATGTCATCGGTTGCGACCAGAACATTCGGATACTTTTTCAGTATGTCCGCCAATGCAACCAGTTCCGCGTGTGTGTAAGCCACACCGGTTGGGTTGGACGGGCTGTTCAGAACGACCAGACGTGTTTTGTCGGTGATCGCTGCTTCCAGCTGCTCAGGTGTCATTTTGAAGCGCTGTTCTTGCGTTGTTGTCACAATCACAGGGACGCCGTCAGCCACTTTCACCATATCAGGGTAAGACACCCAA
>NZ_JBFGYC010000117.1:0-8656 GCF_041587635.1 Pontibacterium sp.
CAACATGGGCCAGACTAACTACACTGCAACTAAAGCCGGTGTAGAAGCGATGGCTGTGACTTGGGCGAAAGAACTGGCGCGCTACGGCATCCGTGCGACATCCATTGCACCGGGCTACATCGGTACTGAAATGGTTATGAGCATGAAACCTGAAGCACTGGACAAGATTGCAGCAGGTATTCCAGCTAAACGCCTGGGTAAACCAGAAGAGATCGCACGTACTGTGACTTTCATTCTGGAAAACGACTACGTTAACGGTCGTTGCATCGAAGTAGACGGTGCACTGCGCATCTAATTTTCGATACGCTCTCCGAAAAAAACCGGCCATTGGCCGGTTTTTTTGTGTTCGCATTTCTCATTAGAACAAAATAAGACTTATAGAATGTCCGTGTACGAATAACACTTCGTACTCAGTCGCGCCGTCTTAAATGCCTAAGCTCCTTTATTCAACCTTTGCGGTCACCGTCTGCGGCAGTGCTTCTATTCCAATCCAGCGACGCGCCATCACGATCAGCAACAGCACCGGCAATCCGATCAACGTCGTAAAGATAAAGAACCAGTCGTACCCGATACTGTCCACGATGGAACCGGAATAACCGCCCAAAATTTTCGGCAACAAGGTCATCAGCGAGCTAAATATTGCATATTGCATCGCCGTAAAGGAGATACTGGTCAGGCTGGATAGAAACGCTACAAACGCCGCACCAGCCAAACCTGCCGAGAGATTATCAGCGGCAACTACAATATAAAGCCACAGTAGATCCGCACCTTTATCCGCAAGAATCATAAACAGAAGGTTGGTTGCCGCCGATAACAGCGCTCCCAGAAACAGAATCCGCATCACCCCCTGACGCATCGCCAACAATCCGCCAAGAAAACCACCCGCGATGGCCATCACCACTCCGAAGGTTTTTACTGCAGTCGCAATCTGTTCTTTGCTGAATCCCATATCCAGATAAAAGACATTGGAAATCACACCCAGCACGATATCAGAGATCCGGTAACTGCCCACCAGCAACAACAGGAACAATGCAGCCTTCACACCGTAGCGGTCAAAAAAGTCACGTACTGGAGCCACATAGGTCTCATCAACCATTGACTGCTTCACCAACCCGGTTTTCAACAACACTCGCGCTACTACAAAGCTCACACTGGCCGCGATCACTAAGCGCAACGTTTCAACCAAAAATGACGCTAACGCCCGATTGCCAACACCCTCTGACAATGCCTTTTTCAGTGCCCCTGACGGCTCTGAAGTCAGATAGAAACAGAGGATAAATCCCGCCAGCGCAAGCGCGAACAGCACAACAAATCGCCCATATTCGAGGGCACTGTAACTGTAACTGCGTTGTTCACTCAGCGCTGGCTCATTAATAGTCAGAGTTGTCGCAACCCCCACCAGCATCACTGCAGCCATGATCCAATAGGTATTGCTCCAGGCGCTGTACTGATAGTTGCCCAGCTCAGTACCAAAACCCGATGCCAGTACTAATGCCCCTGCACCCGCCACTACCATCGCCACGCGATAACCCGCGATATATGACGCTGACATCATGCTTTGCAATCGTGTATCCGCCGCTTCAATACGATAGGCATCAATCACAATATCCTGCGTGGCAGAAGAGAAACCCAACGCAACAGCCGCCAGTGCCATTGCGGTCTGACTCTCCGCCCCCAACGCCGGATCAATGCTCGCCATCGCGCCTATCGCAGCGATGATGGCAAACTGTGCCACTAGCAAGCAACTGCGCCGTCGCCCCAACAAACGCGATAACCAGGGCACAGGCAATTGATCCACCAATGGCGCCCAGACAAACTTAAAGGAGTAACCCAGTGCAGCCCAACTAAAAAAGGTAATGGCAGCGCGTTCAACTCCTGCCTCTCGCAGCCAGAGTGAAAGAGATGAAAAAATGAGGAGAATAGGGATTCCCGCAGAGAACCCCAAGAACAACATCACAACAACACGGGGATGAAGAAAAGCCCCAAGCGATTCACGCCAGCTGGCCTGAGGCTCCTGCATAAGCAGCTCCGTTTTGAGTCAATTAAAACATGTTGCGATGAGACAACGATCAGTCGCGGAAGTTGTTAAACTGGAGAGGAATATCCAGATCAGATTCACGTAACATCGCAATCACCTGCTGCAGGTCATCACGTTTCTTGCCCGTCACACGTACCTGTTCACCCTGTACTTGTGTCTGCACTTTCAGCTTTTTGTCGTCTTTGATCATTTTGGTGATCTTTTTCGCGGTAGGCTGATCCAGACCCTGCTTCAGTACAACTGTCTGACGCGCACGCATGTTAGCCATTTCAGCATCCTTAACATCCATACAACGGATATCAATTTTGCGCGCTACCATCTTTGTCCGCAGAACATCCATCATCTGCTGTAGCTGGAAATCAACCTCAGCAATCATCACGATAGAATCATCATTCAGCTCGAATGTGGCATCCACGCCTTTAAAATCATAGCGTTTATCAATTTCACGGTTGGCCTGATCGACAGCGTTGGTCAGCTCATGAGTATCCAGTTCAGATACTACGTCAAAAGATGGCATTGATTGCTCCTGTAATTTTAACCAATACTGGGATTTTATATGAGCCTCTGACCCATTTCACCCTGTCGTTCAGATAGTTATCATTACAGCTCTCCCTCGAACCGAAGCGATACACAGGAAAACGAATCAATGGCTGATCACTGGCATATTCTTGGTGCAGGCTCTATCGGCTGCCTCTGGGCCGCCCATCTGGTAAAGGCTGGCCACAAGGTGACAATGATTTTGCGGAATTCCCACCGATTGGATGAATTTGAGAAAGCGGGATCGGTTCGCCTGGAAACAAATGACACAACCGAAGATTATGCAGTTAAGGCCTGTCTCGCTGACAGATGCGAGAACATCAGCCATCTACTGGTGACGACTAAGGCATACGATACCGCCAGCGCCATCCAACCGCTGAAGGACAAATGCCGGTCCGACGCATCAATCGTGATATTACAAAATGGAATGGGCGCTCAGCAGCAAGCAGCAGAACTCATGGCGCCGATCAATGTTTGGGCCGCATCCACAACCGATGGGGCCTGGCTTAGGTCTCCTTTTCATGTGGTGTATGCCGGACACGGAGAGACTAAAGTGGGCGCACTCTCGAAGGGGGATCTGCCCAACCTCCCTGCCGGGATGACACCGGCAGCACCACTCAAACTCGTCGCTGACCCGTCGATAGAACTCAGTCTATGGCGAAAATTAGCGATCAATTGCGCCATCAACCCACTCACCGCTTTCTATGATTGCCGCAATGGGGCCTTAACCGAGGATCCAGAAAAACATCAGCATATGGCACGGCTGTGCGATGAGATCGAACAACTCTGTCATCATAAGCACCTGAAACTGTTTGACGGGCCGATTCTGCAACAGGCAGAAATTGTCGCAACAGCCACCGGCAGCAATTTCTCCTCAATGCTTCAGGACGTGCGCCATCAACGTAAAACGGAACTGGATTTCATTACCGGCTATTTGCTAAAACAAGCGCAAATAGCCGGCATTCAACTTCCCGTCAACGAGCAGCTTTATAACGACTTGAAAGAAAAGCCAGAATAACTGGATTTTCATGAATGACCTTCATCTTCCACTGACTGCCTTTCAATTGCCCATTGCGCTAACAAACCCTACACTACGCGGCGCCTGTTACTGGAGCCTAATAACATAGGGATAATCGGGAAGACTGGTGAGATTCCAGCACTGCCCCCGCAACGGTAAACGACATAGGTGACCGCATATCCACTGGATTTTAAAAGTCTGGGAAGGCGCGGTCTCCTCCGCGAATAAAACCGCCTGTCGTGAGTCCGGAGACCGACCAGTGACCTCATTTTCTGACAGTGTGCGGTGGGCACATTGCAAGGGGAATCATGAAGAATACACTGTCTCTGTCTGCTGCCCTGCTGGCAGCCCTGCCTGCTTACGCGCAGGATACTCAGCTGGATACGGTCATCGTATCTGCCACCCGTTTCGAAGCCTCCGGCAACACCACACCAACAATGGTCAACGTTGTGTCCGCTGAGCAGATCGAAGCCAGCGGTGCCAACAACATCGCTGATGTTTTACGTACCCAACCCGGACTGCATCTGCGTGACGCCTCAGGTACCAATAATCGCGTTGCAATCTCCATGCGTGGATTTGGCCAAAACAGCACCAACAACGTGCTCGTACTGGTCAATGGACGCCGCCTGAACAATCAGACACTGGAAGCGCCGAACCTCAACCTGATTGCACTGAACGATATTGAACGCATCGAAATCATACAGGGCAGCGCGGGTACGCTATACGGTGAACAGGCCGTTGGTGGTGTTATCAACATCATTACCCAACCCATTACCGATGCTCAGGGACGCATCAGCATCAGTCGTGGTTCCGATGATCAGGAACGCTATAACCTGGCATACAGCCGAGGATTTGATAACGGCTTTGGTCTACGTCTGAGCGCCGAATCCCAGCACGCAGATAACTACCGTGATCATAGCGCCACCGACTTTAACAACGTTTTTGGCGAAATTGAGAAGATTCACGACAGCGGACGCGTGTTCGTTGAGTTACAGAAAACAGAAGATGATGTAGAGCTGCCCAACTCTCTGAATATTAATCAGAAACAGGCAGACCGTCGTCAAAGCACCTCATCTGATTTCCTTAATTACGACAGCGACGTGGTTGTTCTGGGTCTGGAACAGGACCTGGCAGAGCAATGGGAACTGCGCGGTGAATACAGCATTCGCGATACAGACGGTAAGGGTATTCTGTTTTCCGATTACACTCAGGATACGCGGGTTAAATCCTTCACACCCCGGTTATTGGGTAAGCTAGGCCACGCAGATATCACGCTGGGTTACGACCGCCACCGTACCGATTACGTACGCGGCGGCTACTCTCCGCAAACCCGCCAACAAACAGCCAATGCGATATACGCCCGTGCGCAGATGCCCCTGATCTTAGATGATCTGCAACTGACTATTGGTGGCCGTGAAAGCCGGGTAAAGGATATCGACCTTCGCAATAACCAAGACAACTCCCACTCTCGTTTTGTAAAAGAGATCGGCATGACCTATCAGCTTTCAGCAGAACAGCGTGTTTTCCTGCGTCGTGACGAAAGCTTCCGCTATGCCAATATGGATGAACTGGCGGCTCTGCCAGCCGGTGAAACCTTTCTGAAACCACAGGAAGGCACCTCACTGGAGTTTGGCTGGGAATGGTCTCAATCCACCACTCAGCTACAAGCGACTGTGTTCCAGTTGGACCTGGATAACGAAATCAAATACAACGCGGCCACATTTGCCAACGAAAACCTGGACGAATCTCGCCGCCGCGGATTGATTCTTAGTGCCCGTCATGGTCTGACGCCTGATCTGCAGCTAACCGGAAACTACAGCTATACGGATTCAGAGATCAAGACTGGCACGCATGCAGGAAACGAAGTTCCTTACGTACCTAACCACAGCGTTGCACTGGGACTCGACTATCAGCTGACGAACGAAACCAATGTCTATCTAGACGCTAAATATACCGGTGCCCAGTTCAGGGATGACGATGAAGCGAACAGTCTGAGTCAGGTCGGTGGTTACACGGTGGTCAACGCTAACGTGCGTTGGTCGTTCCAGCAATGGGATGCATCACTGCGTATCAACAACCTGTTCGACAAAGAGTACGACGCTTACACTATCGCCGCACCCTGGCTTCCCGGGGGTAGTGCATACTATCCTGCAGCCGGTCGCCAACTGATGCTGACATTAGGCTATAGTTTCTAACAGATTCACAACCTCGGGGCCTTCATTGGCCCCGTTTTGTATGAGGCCTACACATGTCAGACCGTCTAAACCGCATCTACACCCGCACCGGTGATCAGGGTACCACTGCACTGGCCAATGGCTCCCGCGTTGCTAAAACTCATCCCCGTATTGAAGCCTTAGGTACGGTTGATGAACTCAACTCCCTATTAGGTGTCCTAATTGCTGATCTGGAGCCCGAGCACGCTCTCGTCAACGATCTGACACCCTTGCAACATGATCTGTTTGATCTGGGCGGAGAGCTTGCCGTGGCGGATGAGTCCTATCAAGTGATCACGGAAGAGGTAGTGGAAGGTCTGGAAGTTGTTCTGGACCGTCTCAACGAGAGTTTGCCACCCCTGAAGGAATTTATTCTGCCGGGTGGCAGCCGCGTAGCCGCGAATTGCCAACTGGCCCGCAGTATCTGCCGTCGGGCGGAACGACGTATGGTTGAACTGGGACATGAGGAATATATCAATCCTCAGGGTGCGGCGTACCTGAACCGCTTATCCGATCTGCTGTTTGTTGCCGCCCGCATTCTCGCACGCGAAGGCACTGGCGAAGTACTCTGGCAGCCACGTAAACAACGTAGCTGAATCCCGGGTTCAGGACTTATTCAGTCCAGCCACCTATAATTGCGAACTAAACACTCTGCCAACTCTCTGGCATGCGTGAAATCAATCTACAATGAGGGGAAAAATATGCGTTATTTATTGCTGTCCGCGGCCCTGCTGATTTCTGGTCCGGTGCTGGCCGACTGCGGTATGAAACAAACGTTTTGCGAAAGTAAATGTAAAGTGAGCCATTTGGGCGACGATGCAGCCGCGACCGGCTGTAAGTCAAAATGTATCGCCCAGCGTGCGGCGTGCTCCACTGAAAAAGGCGCTGAAACAGTGATCGAAGTCGGTAAAAAGGGCGCTGAAACAGCCGTAGACGCAAGCCAGAAAGCTTGGGAAAACACCAAGTCCTTTATCAAGGGCGCGACAGAATAACACCTGAGCGTTAAGCACCTCAGGCGTTAAGCAGTGCTAAACGCGCCTGACTGGCAAACTGGCTGAACACTTTAAAATCCTGTTCATCCAGTGCGCCATGCCCTTTTAAACGATCCCCATAAAGCATACCAATCACGCGTTCCTTCACCACGATCGGGGCCACAACAAACCCCTGACAACGCACCTGCTGAATGAAATCAGCCGGTATCCGTTCGTGCCAGCCATTTTCGTCGATGTCACTGACCAACAACGTTGCACCACGCGCAATAACACGGAAAAACATATCGTTGTTGCTGCCGTCCTTACTGCGGGAAAAATACCGTTGGAGAGGTTCTATCGCATCGCCATCAGACATTTTTGGCTCAAGCCGTGTGCCACCACGATTAAGCAAGCATAACTGTACACGGTCCAGTTGCGTACAGCCCGCCATCGCTTCGATAACGGTTTTCAGAATTGTCGGGAGCGCTTCACCCTGGTTGATCATCTCGGTAACCTGATGCAGGTAATCCAGCTGCTGTTCGGCTGACGGGGTCTGCTCATCATCAAGCTCAACAACACCCTGTACGTCATCATCGACAGAACCACTTTGCGCCGTAATAAAGGCCATCTGGCGCATCAGTTCATCTTTTGCTTCATGCCCGCTCGGGGTGTACTTTCTCGCCATACTGGCGCAACTCAGGCCATAGTCAGATGCCATCTGAGAAACTTTTTGATAACAACGCAGTGCCGTCTCGCCGATCTGATCAGCATCCAAACCGGTCACCGTACCCAAATCATCAACCAGCTCGCCATAGGGGTGATCACCGTGCTCATCAAGATCATACAACTGTTCCAGCAACTGATAACTTAAACCCGCTATCTGAGCAGCATGATCACCTTCAATAAACTCACTTTTCACCGACATCGCGTGCACCACTGACGGAGGATGCCCCCAACTACGCGCCAGATCCTGCCCCAGATCGCTAAATGTGCCGCCCAGCATTTTCAGCTGGATCTTACGCCAGGGCAGTTCAGCCTTTTTACGCTCCACCAGCATTTTTCGGTAAACCGAAGGCATCGTATGGGCGATCACAATCTCACCCAATCCGTATAACAGGGCATTAATGTAGGCTTCTTCAGCATCACTGACATGGTGGCTGCGAATCGCCAGATCACTGGCAATATTGGCATTGAGAAATGCACGCATCAGCAATCCGGGAGTATTGATATCGGGGTGATTCTTGTGAAAACCCTCAACCAATTTCAAGGTGAGGCAGATGTTTTTGATCTTTTTAAAGCCAATCAACACCACTGCGCGCGACACAACAGTAATCGCCGCACCACCACGATGATAGGTTGAGGAGTTCGCAATTTTCAGGATTTTCGCTGAGAGATTGGCATCTTTCATGATCGCCATCGCTAATGCCATGGCGTCACTCTCTTCAGAACTACTGACTTGTTGAATTCGGTTAACGGTCGTACTGAACACCGGCAGGTCACCCAACCGGTCAAGTTTTTCATACACAAAACGAAGGGTATCGGAGTAATTCAACAGCCAGTTTCCATCAATGGGTTACAACGCCTGCGACGGCAATTGAGCAACATTACAAGTGACAAGTTCGGGCCAGACCTGTGTTTGATCACAGTAAAATCTGAGTCGGGTAAAGTGGGCATGATCCAAGCGAATATGACTCCAGCGCGCGGGATCAAGCTTTAAGCAATCTGCGATCAAAGTACGAATCACACCCCCATGTGTCACCAGCAACAGGTGGTCATCGTCGGTATTCAGCAGCGCATCACGGCCTGAGAATACACGTTTCTGAAGCGTAGCAATACTCTCACCTGCCGGTGGTGTATTGTTCGCCGGATCATTCCAAAA
>NZ_JBFGYC010000118.1:0-8591 GCF_041587635.1 Pontibacterium sp.
AAGAGAGATAGGATCAGACTGCGGACCAGCGGATAACATCCGCTGGTCCAACCATCCTGAGTTAGAAGAAGCCCAGTGGGTTGATGTCGTAGCTAACCAGCATGTTCTTGGTCTGCTGATAATGTTCCAGCATCATCTTGTGCGTCTCACGGCCTACACCGGACTTCTTGTAGCCACCGAATGCAGCGTGAGCCGGGTACAAGTGGTAACAGTTCGTCCATACACGACCGGCCTGGATACCACGACCCATGCGGTAAGCACGGTTCATATCGCGGGTCCATACACCAGCGCCCAAACCGAACTCAGTGTCGTTTGCGATTGCCAGCGCTTCTGCCTCGTCTTTGAAGGTTGTTACAGAAACAACCGGACCAAAGATCTCTTCCTGGAAGACACGCATGTCATTGGTGCCTTTGATCAGCGTTGGCTGCACGTAGTAACCGCTGTTCAGATCACCATCCAGCTGCTCTACGGAACCACCCATCAGGATCTCAGCGCCTTCTTCACGGCCGATATCCATGTAACCCAGAATCTTATCAAACTGCTGCTGAGACGCCTGCGCACCGACCATGGTGTCAGTATCCAGCGGGTTACCACGTTTAATCTGTTTAGCGCGCTCGATCACTTTCTCGATGAACTTGTCAGCGATAGATTCCTGAACCAGCAAACGAGAAGGACAGGTGCAGACTTCACCCTGGTTGAAGTAAGCCAGTACCGCACCTTCGATACACTTGCTTACGTACTCGTCTTCCTGATCCAGAACGTCTTCAAAGTATACGTTTGGAGACTTACCACCCAGTTCAGTCGTAGACGGAATGATGTTTTCAGCAGCACATTTCATGATGTGCGAGCCTACCGGAGTAGAACCGGTGAATGCGATTTTCGCGATACGCGTGCTGGACGCCAGTGCCTGACCTGCTTCTGCACCAAAACCGTTAACAACGTTCAACACACCCGGTGGCAGCAGATCGCCGATTACTTCCATCAGTTTCAGGATAGATACTGGGGTCTGCTCAGCAGGCTTCAGTACAATACAGTTACCGGCAACCAGTGCTGGTGCCAGTTTCCAGGCAGCCATCAGCAGCGGGAAGTTCCAAGGGATAACCTGTCCCACAACACCCAGAGGCTCGTGGAAGTGGTAAGCAACGGTATTTTCGTCGATCTCACCGATGGAGCCTTCCTGTGCACGGATACAACCTGCGAAGTAACGGAAGTGATCTGCGGAAAGAGGAACGTCTGCTGCCAGCGTTTCACGTACAGCTTTACCGTTATCCCACGTTTCAGCAACGGCTAGCATTTCCAGATTTTCTTCAATGCGATCTGCAATTTTCAGCAGGATACCGGAGCGCTCAGCAACGGATGTTGAGCCCCACGCTGCTTTCGCTGCGTGCGCCGCATCCAAAGCCAGCTCAATATCTTCAGCTGTAGAGCGAGGGATTTCACAAACATCCGCGCCAGTGACAGGCGTCGTGTTGGTGAAGTATTCACCTTTAACCGGAGAAACCCACTGGCCACCGATAAAGTTTCCATAACGGGGTTTAAAAGAAACAACTGAACCGTCTGTTCCTGGCTGTGCGTAAATCATCTTGTAAGCCTCTTCTTGTTATTGACCAGCTCTTGAATTGGATAGCGAGCCGATTGCTAAGACACCGTTTCATATTAGCGAGCAGGACCGAGAGACAGGTATCATCCCTTGGCACACAAAATTTACTCACTTAGTAGTAGTTTTTGTGTGCTACAACCAGAAGAGGACGCGTGCTCCCTGCTGCGTACTTGCGTATTTATCCCTAAATAAATCATTGATTCTGCCGATAAAAAAGCAGAGCAGAAAATGTAGTTCAGCTGCTGAATTTTCGCCAGAAATCAGCCTAAGTCTATATGTCTAAGAATGCTGGATAAGCGTTGACAGTGCATGATCTCAACCGCACTATGTAATTATTGAGTAGTCATCCGAATGCACAATGGAACTCATCTAGGACGACAGTAATGAGCCACACCCCTGATAGTTACTTTATTCCCTCCCGCCCTGAAATTCTTATTCAACTCAATAAGTTGATGAACGACCAGGACATCGATGTCGATCAGATCTGTAAGGTACTGAAACAAGATATCGCACTATTTTCCAGCGTACTCGCAACCGTCAATACACCGTATTTTGGCCTTGCCCGTAAAATCACCTCGTTAGAACACGCCGTCACCCTGCTAGGTATCAATCGCGTTTTTACTATCGTACGCCTGGCAGCACTGCGAAACAGTTTATCCACACTGGGACCACTGGAGCGCTTCTGGGACACCGGTGCGGATGTCGCACAGATCTGCGCCATACTGGCCCGACGTTTTCCGAACGTAAATGCTGACGACGCTTACACGTTGGGTATGCTGCACGATTGCGGATTACCGCTGATGATGCACAATTTTGATGGCTACAAAAAATTCCTTCAGTCCATACCATGTGAGAGCATCTCCGGTCTCCATCTGGCACAATTGGAACAGTATGGTATCAGCCATTACGATCTGGGGTTCGCCCTGACAAAATCCTGGAATCTTCCAGAAATAACCTGTGAAGCAATCAGGTTGCAACCAGAATACAAAGAATTCATCACACTAAAGGATGATCAAGACGAGGTACGCACTCAACTTTGCATTCTGCTTCTTGCCAAAGAGATAAGCCGTAAATACCGCACTTACTGGCGGGTGAGGAAACAGGACGTTCCGTTGATTAGTGATCTGGAACCGATCCTTAATTTCATGGGCATCTGTGATTATGACTTTTTCGATTTCCGTGACGACATTCTGATGATGTTGGAAACCTGAGAGCGCGCACGAGCCCCCCCCTGACAGACATCGTTTCCGAAGTTTATTCCGCGCTTCCCTTTGTAATCCAAACCACGCTGCTACACCGTCTCACCGTAGCAGCGGCCCCTAACAGCAACATCCATTTTGTATCACACAACCGGACCCGTAATTAAGCGGACAGTTTGCTACTATTCTGAAACCCAAAACGCAAAAAAGCCGCAGGCAAAACCCAGCGGCTTTTCAAATCAGGCACCCTTTCAGATACCTGAAGATCTATCAGTCAGATCAGCTTACTTAGGCAGTTTGAAGGTCCACACGCTACCACCCTGGTTCAGGTGCTTAACGCGTTTAGCCACTTCACCACCCCAAAGTGGTACTGCACCACCCCAGCCAGAAACAACGGATACGTACTGCTCACCGTCCATTTCCCAAGTGATTGGCGAACCAACGATGCCAGAACCGGTGTTGAACTTGTACTTCATCTCACCGTTCTTCGCATCAAACGCCATCAGATAACCTTCTGGGTTACCCATGAAAACTAGGTTACCCGCAGTTGCCAGAACACCACCCCACAATGGAGCGTAGTTCTTATAGCGCCATACTTCTTTACCGGTCTTAGGATCCATTGCACGCAGAACACCGATGTAATCGTCGTTCAGAGAGCTGATAGTGAAACCTGCACCCAGGTACGCTGCGCCTTTCTTGTAGGAAACCGGCTCGTTCCAGATATCCATCGCCCATTCATTGGATGGTACGTAGAACAGGCCAGTGTCCTGACTGAACGCCATTGGCATCCAGTTCTTACCACCCAGGAAGGATGGTACAGCACGGATAGCTTTACCTTTCTTACCATCTTTAGAGGCAGAAGGGTCACCCGGACGGTTCTCATCAACGTAGATCGGACGACCTTTCTTATCCAGACCTTTCGCCCAGCTGATTTCGTCTACAAAAGGGAAACCTCGGATGAAGTCACCGTTTTCACGGTTCAGGACATACATGAAACCGTTACGGTCAGCGGTTGCTGCCGCTTTAACGGTTTTACCACCATCCTTGTAGTCGAAGGAGATCAGCTCGTTTACACCGTCAAAATCCCAACCATCATTTGGCGTAGTCTGGAAGTGCCATACGATCTTACCGTTATCAGGATCGATCGCCAGACGAGAGGAGGAGAACAGGTTATCACCCGGACGCAGATGTGAGTTCCATGGTGCCGGGTTACCGGTACCGAAGAACATCAGGTCAGTTTCAGGGTCGTATGTACCGCCCAACCATGTTGCTGCACCACCTGTTTTCCACAGGTCGCCCGGCCATGTCTGACCCGGTTTACCACCGGAGATACCGTTTTCAACCTTCTTACCATCTTTCCAGATGTAACCCATGTGACCTTCAACAGTCGGGCGGCTCCAGGCGATCTTACCGGTTTTCGCATCGTATGCTTCAACTTTACCTACGATACCGAACTCACCACCGGATACACCGGTGATAACTTTACCTTTAACAATCAGCGGCGCAGCTGTCAGAGAGTAACCCGCTTTATAATCAGCGACTTTCTTCTTCCACTTCACTTTACCGGTGGTTTTATCCAGCGCAACCAGCTTGGCATCCAGTGTACCGAAGATCACCAGATCACCGTACAGCGCAACACCACGGTTGATTACGTCACAGCAAGGCATGATGCCGTCTGGCAGACGCGCGTCGTACTGCCACAACTCATCACCGGTTTTCACGTCAACAGCGAAGACACGGGAATAAGAGCCGGTGACATACATCACGCCGTCTTTAACCATCGGCTGGGATTCCTGACCACGCTGCTTCTCACCGCCAAATGAGAAAGACCACACTGCCTTCAGGTCTTGAACGGTATCAGTATTGACAGCAGTCAGTGGGCTATAACGCTGACCACGTGGACCAAGACCGTTGGACACAACGTCATCGGTGGTCATCTGGTCATTAAGAATATCTTTATCAGTTACACCAGCGTTTGCCATGCCAGAAAATGACATAGCGGCAACCAGCGCCGTGACAGCAAAGCCTTTGCCTGTGGCAAATTTACTCATCGCTCTCTCCTTTACGGATTCGTTTTTATTTGGGCGTTCAGGAGGGCCGGGAAATATTCCCAACACTTGGATGAATTCTTGGTTTTTAGCGCATTTTCGACAATTCAACAGCGGGACTACTTTTCTACTTCCTTGGTACTACTACCCCAAAGAACAAGGCTTTCGAGAGGATTTGAAAAGGAATGACAGCGGAGAAAGCGTGATCAGATTTGATGATTAAAAGCAAAAAAAGACGCTAAATGACAGGCAATAAAAAGCCCGCAGAGCGGGCAACAAAACAACAACATGCTTTTACATGTTCGTTTCTATCGTACTGTGGCATCTATTAAGTACCGACATCCGCCGAAGGTACTGATGTTATGACAACACGACTTAAAAAATGTTTGCTTAGAGGCTTAATGGGGTCGAAATAACTGCATTTCAAGGTCAAATACATATAAATTTCACCTATTCAGCACGCTTAGAATGCAGCCTCTTCATAACCGGGATACAGGTGCACCACGCTCCGCAAAAACTCCTGCTTACCTAATTTAATGCCCGTAACCTCATCAGGCAAGCGTGTCTGCATCACCTCATGCATACTCTTGCCCTGCTCCGCTGCCAGCTTCAGCGTCGTATCCAGCCAGCGCAAATAGCCAAGCATCTGATCAACGCCGCGGGTATCCTTAACCACAGGACCGTGCCCTGGCACCATCAACGTAAACGGGATATCGGCTAGCCGCCGGAGTTCTTGAATCCATATTCCAACCCCCGGCGTATGCGGTGTGGTGAGCATACGCTGAAAAAACACCATATCCGCAGCAAACATAACACCGGTAGTCTCATCCATCATCACCAGATCAGCCCCGGTATGGCCACTGAAAGGGTAAAAACGAAAACGATGCCCCCCCACAACCAAGCTATCGACCTCTAGCGGCACAGTGGGTAATACCACCTCGGTAGATCGCATCCAATCCCCCACCATTCTGTACATATTTTCTGCAAAGGCGTTGCCGTTCTGAGCAATCTGCTCACCCGTTTTAGGCAATGCCCAGATCTTGGCCCCGGAAAAAGCCTGATTACCGAGAAAATGGTCAGGGTGTTGATGGCTGTTAAATACGTGCAGTACCGGCTTATCAGTCACCTGCCTGATCGCCGCCAACATTGCGTTGCCATAACGCAGAGACGGGCCGGTATCGAATACCACCACGCCCTCAGAGGTCACCACAAACGCCGTATTCATGATGTTACCGCCATTTTTGCGGCTGAAATCCTGCATCTTGCCCTGTAGTAGATAGGTATCTTTGGCGATCAGTTGCGGTTTGATCTGATATTCCAGCGAAGCAGCCGGAGCAACCATTGCCGTCATCAGCAGGCAAAGTGCAACTGCATTGCGCGCGATAAGACTCAACCGATTTACTGTATTCATCGTCTTATCCCCCTACAACGCTTTCTCAAATTCATTGCCGTTGTTATCCCGTAACCACAGATGGTGTTCTGCATCCTGCTTCGCCACATCAAAAGTAATCACCGGGTTTTCACTCACGGGCGGGGACAATTCCATCCGCACCAGTGCGCTACCGCGCGTGTCACGCAGCTCCACCTGCTGGATAAAGAATTCCGGTATAGATCCGACCAACCCCGTATCCATCGGATGTATCACCCGGAACTTATAACGACTGGCATCAGCCAACTGAAATACTCGACTTTTCGTTTCACCGAGATGACTTTCCCAGTATGGATCTGCGTTGCCCACACTTGGCGTCGTGCAGCCACCACCGGATGCCGCCAACAAACTGCCACCCACATGCCAAACGCCATCTTTGGTTAACACAGCGGCACGCACGGGTGTCGATTGCTGGACCTTGATCCTCAGAGAGACTTTGGGTACGACATCTGGATGGGGGTAATAGGTAAATATATGCTGAATCGGATTCAGATCCGCCCAGGCAACAATACGTTGGACATCACCTGCGAACGCACTGGCATCCACATCAACGGGGACTTGCGTGGGGTCTTCAGCAAAATCAGGCACACCGACGCGCACCCGATCATCAAACACATAGGGCGTATCACCCAGAAAGATCTGGCGATTGTAGTCCCACATCACTGAACTCAACGGATCAGCCACCGGCTCACTGGCCTGCAGAGGGGCCGACAACAGAACACTGAGTAGCAGACTTGGACCTAGGGTGAATATTGTTTTTATTTTCACGCGCCGTAATCCTTTATCTTTGTTCAGCGGGCTCTACTTCACGTCCTGATAAAGCCCGGGAAGTTCATATGTCAGGCCATACTGCTGATAAATATTTTCCATCTCGCCAGTGCGGATCATCCGATCAACCACCTCTTCCACCGCATAACCCAGCTGGCGGTAGGTGCTCTTGATCGCCATACCCAGATCCCACTTTTGCTTGCCCATCATTGGGAAACCATTTTCACCAATACGGAAACTTGGGTCTTTCGCCTGAAAGAGCTGCCAATCAATCTCGGCACGCATGCCCATTACGGCATCCACCTTCCCTTTCTGCATATGGCCGAAGGCTTCATCCACATTGGTAAAATGATGGGCCTGATTGCGCATACGGCCGCCAAACGCAGACACCATATAAAATGCAGGAAGGCTATCAACCTCGACACCAATCGGGTGATACTGGAACACAGCAACCGTCGAGACCTCTTCGATCTTTCGACTATCAAAAGCGATACGCCAGCTTTCACGCTGATAGGGACCAAACATCACCACATGCTCATTCACCATTTCACCGGTGGATTCTTGGCGGAAAGCAAATTCACGGTCATAAGGCACACGCATCATCACATCAGCCAGTTTCTTCATCGCTAATGGCTGACTTTCGTCTTTATCGAGATAGTGGCCTTTCCAGACGTTATTGCGCAGATCATCTTCCAGATTTTCATCGGGTGTAATCCAGTGGGGGCGGAACTCAAGATCCATGGCTTTGGCGATGCGTTTGCCGATTTCAGCGTCGACACCCACAGCCTGACCATTTTGTTCGAAGGAGTAAGGGGGGAAATTGCGGTAGAGACCAATCGAGATATATCCCGATGAGATCACATCATCGTAGTAGCGCGCCTGTACCTGCCCGGCGAACGCCAGACAGGTAACCAGCAGAAACGCCGTAAGATTACATCTCAGCACGACGAGATTCTACGTAAGTACGGATCGCCCAGAGTGCTTCCTGACTCAGGTAATCGGCCATTTTCGGCATGTATACTGCGCCGTCACGTACCGCACCGTTGCGCACACGGTAGATGTACCACTCATCACCATCGTAATCAGATTCCAGCTCGCGCAGATCTGGTGCAATACCACCAGAGATCGCTTCCAGGCCGTGGCAACGTGCACAGTTCTGGTTATATGCAGAGGAACCGATGGTGATCGCTTCTGCATTATCTTTGTTATCAGTACCGCGGTACGGGTTTTCGTCAACCCACTCTTCACCTATCGGTGTTAGGTTACCGGTATCAACGCCTTGGGGGGTCACGTCACCGTGCGCCATTGCCTGTCCCGACAGCATCAAACATGTCATCGCAGCCGCAGCTACACTCAGCACTTTCTGTTTTGCCATTATCAGTCACCTAGTTTTTATAATTCTGCTTGAGCGGCGATTCTTCCTTCACCTAGTTACCACTCAGAATGACTAAAATAATATGCTGTTACGAGGGGGGTTCAGAACTGTACTTTGGCTTTCAAAAAGTAGTCCCTTAGTACTAAAAAAAGAGAACTAAAAAGGAGGGTCA
>NZ_JBFGYC010000119.1:0-8569 GCF_041587635.1 Pontibacterium sp.
AGGTGAGTTGTGCTTGTATTGTGCAACATTGTTTAACATTTGTAAACATGGGCGGGTATCAATGAGACAGTATGGGTAAGGCCCGGAGCTATCTCATGACCCAAGGAGGCCTCATTCGATAAATCACCTATCTTAAGCTAGGAAACTGGTTAAGGATTAAATTTTGGTGGGGAACTTGGTGGGGATAACCGACAAGCAATAAAATATATTTATTATATTTCAATTATTTACAGCTGCTATTCGCCGTCTCTCTGGGACGCCATTCCAACACCCCACCCAATCATCACTTAAGCAAGGCGCCTAAAGGCCCCGATGGTAAGCCATCAATATCCTTATCGCGTAGCGCCAACAGCATCTTCTGCTTTTTAGTTGCTTCAGCAGACAACCTCAGCTTTCCTGCCAAGTGCATATTACGATCAAACATAATTAAGCGAGCATCACGCTTCGCCTTATCATCACGCGCAAGCTCAAGATACATCTGCGCCAAGTTACATAACGCATCGCCATTGGCATAGTCGTATTCCAAGGCCAAACCAAAATGTCGCAGCGCTTGGGACAAACGACCATTGGTATAATGCTTCACACCTTGACGGTTCACCTTAAGGCTCATACTCGAGTCTCGTTTAACGCCACCGTCTTTCTCGACCTTCTGCTCAACCTTCTCCACAGACTTCGCGATAACCTGCCCGGAGAGGAGAGCCTGCTCTTGCCCCAGATTCAGAGGCTCTTCCAATGCGTCGTTCTCTCTCTTGGCTTCCAAGGCAAACTTCTCCGCCTCAGTCTCCCTCTCTAAAGAGCGGGCCATCTCGGATTTAAGCAACGCAGCCTTCACCTTAAGTGACTTATCGTCCTTAAACTGAGACGATGCCTGCTGCAACAGCCCTTCAAATCGCCGCTCTGCATCCAACAGCTGATGCTCATTGAGCGAAGAGACCCCTAGCCGAAGCACATTCGCCATCTTCAAATAGGGCTCCGGAGATTTGTAGCAACTCTTCTGACCCAAGGTAATAGAGCGCCGATAAGCCCCCTCAGCCACATCCAGATGACGTGTTTGAGTCGCCAACCGTCCCAATTCCATCTGGCGTGGTATCCCCATCGGCGACTTAGAGGTTGCAAGCCTCACAATTTCACGCGCTTCATCCAACTCACCTTGATGTTCATGAGCCCGAGCAAGCATGTCATAAGCCCCCATATATAGGGGATTTGCAGCGATGATATCTTGCAGTAAATTGACGGAATCGTCGGGATGCCCCAAGAATACCAGAGACTCCGCCCAGAACAGCCCTGCTTCTTTATCTCGGGTTCGCCAATACAGCTCTTCAGATAGCTTGCTGAGCTGCTCATAACGCTTCAGTTTACTTAACACCGAACAGGCAACCAGCTGAGCACCGTCGTAATCCGGATCATCTGTTGAGAACCGCGTCAGACAGAAACGTATCGCGGCCTCATAATCCCCGGACTCCATTGCACGATCAATTTCATAAAACCGCGCACGGCGAACCATCAGCGCATCAAGACGGCCCTTTAACTTATCAACAGTAAAAGGTTTGGTAATCAGAATATCGGGGTGGCTATCTATAGCGTGCAGTATCGCCTCCTGAGAGGCATCACTGGTCATAAAAACCCAGCTGGCACTGGGTTTCATATAGCCACGAAAACGTGCCTCCTCAAGCAACTGGATACCTGTAAAGGAGTCACTGACATTGTGGCCAAGAAGAACGATATCGTAGTCATGACTAGCAATATCGGCTAGAACACGATCACTGACGGTCGTTGCACGGACATTAACAATACCCAGAGAGCGCAACATGTAAAAAACGGAGGCACGCATATTCCCGCTGCTTTCAACGAGTAGAACACGCTTATCCGAGTAATCAATTGTTGCCACTTTCCATACCTATGCACACCGCAAGGCTTCCAGATGCACTAAGTGACTGGAAGTATAGGGAAAAGTGTATCAGCTTATAAAAAAAAAGCACCGTACGTAGGGTGAAACGCACGGTGCCAAGACAGTTCTATGCTGTGAAAACTATGCTAACGATTAAGTGCTCAGAATCTAATGACATAGGTCAAAAAAAGCACAGCAAAGCCATAACCCGAGTAAAATAAGACGTTTGGATAAGGACAGCAGCAATCGGATTTCTTTAAACTGAAAGAAAAGGCTGAAAACAAAAAGACATGACGACAGCATTTATCTCCCACGAGGACTGTGGGCTGCACAATATGGGCCCTGAACACCCAGAGGCGCCAGTACGCTTACTTGCCATACGCAAAGTACTGGAAAAAACCGGCCTGATGGCCGAGCTTGATCAACAACAATCTGTGCATGTAACCGCGCAGCAGATCCAGCTCGCCCATGCAGAACTGCACCAAACCCGGCTTGAGATGAAGCTGCCAAAGGAAGGGATTTTTTATGCCGATGAAGACACCGCGCTTTGCCCGGACTCCCTCCATGCAGCCAGTCTTGCAGCGGGGTCAGGGATACTGGCGGTCAATCGCGTCCTGGAAGGAAAAGCGCAAAACGCCTTCTGCGCAGTGAGACCCCCGGGTCACCATGCTGAACACAATATCCCCATGGGATTTTGTTTCTACAACAACATTGCCATCGCCGCCATCCATGCTCTGCAGCAACCGGGTATCAACCGTGTCGCCATCTTCGATTTCGATGTGCATCACGGTAATGGCACGGTGGATATCTTTAAAGATCGTCCAGAGGTTCTGGTCTGCTCCAGCTTCCAGCACCCGTTCTATCCAGAACGCTACAGCGAAATCAAGCGTGACAATATCGTCAACTGCCCGATGGATGCTCACTCTGGAAGTGCAGTTTTTCGACAACTAATAGAAAGCCGATGGCTCCCTGCAATTCAGGCACACAAACCCGATATGATTTTCATCTCAGCCGGTTTTGACGCCCATCATGAGGACCCAATGGCGGACATTAAGCTGGACGAAGAAGACTATCGCTGGGTTACCAGCATGCTCACGGACAGTGCTCGCACATACTCTGAAAACCGTATCGTCTCAATGCTGGAAGGCGGCTACAATCCAGTCTCACTCGCATTCAGTGTACAGGCGCATATGGAAGTACTCGCCGAACATTAGGTCCGGAGGTTAGAAACGGGCGCCTCTATTGACATCATTTGGCGCCCATACAGACACAAAAAAAGCTGCCCGAGGCAGCTTTTTTGTTTTCAGATGCGATGATCAGCTTACGAACTTGATCATCACACCAGCAGCAATCGCTGAACCGATTACACCCGCAACGTTCGGACCCATAGCATGCATCAACAGGAAGTTCTGAGCGTTATACTCAAGACCAATCTTGTTAGATACACGTGCAGCCATTGGTACCGCGGATACACCCGCTGAACCGATCAGAGGGTTGATCGCATTACCACCCATCATCTTGTTCATCAGCTTCGCCATCAGGACACCTGCCGCAGTACCGATACAGAATGCAACGATACCCAGAGACATGATACCCAGAGTCTGAAGATCCAGGAACTTGTCTGCAGACAGCTTAGAACCAACGGACAGACCCAGGAAGATGGTAACGATGTTGATCAGAGCGTTCTGAGCAGTATCACTCAGGCGATCTACCACACCACACTCACGCATCAGGTTACCGAAGCAGAACATACCCAGCAGTGGCGCAGCATCCGGCAGCAACAAAGCAACCAGAATCAACAGCACGATTGGGAACAGGATCTTCTCCAGCTTAGTCACGTGACGCAGCTGATGCATCATAATCTTACGCTCAGCATCTGTCGTCAGCGCACGCATAATTGGCGGCTGAATCAACGGCACCAGAGCCATGTAAGAGTATGCAGCTACAGCGATCGCACCCAACAGGTGGGGCGCCAGCAAGCTGGTCACGTAGATCGCTGTCGGGCCATCAGCACCACCGATGATACCGATCGCCGCCGCTTCCTGGATATTGAAATCCATAATGCCCATAGCGGACATACCTACGGCACCCAGAACGGTTGCGAAGATACCAAACTGAGCAGCAGCACCCAGGAACAGGGTACGCGGATTAGCAAGCAGCGGACCAAAGTCGGTCATCGCACCAACACCCATGAAAATCAACAAAGGTGCAGCGGTGGAGCCAATCGCGACGCTATAGAAGTTATACAACATACCGTTGGCATAACCACCATCAAGCGCGGCGTTGATCGCACCCTGATGCTCAGCAGCTGTGGAGCTGTGATAAGCGTGCAAAATGTCGTGAGGATCTGTGCTGGCAATATTCAGCGCAGCCGACATCGCATTCATGACTTCCGGTACAGCGAAATGCACGGCATTCTCTACTGCAGAGTAGGCCAGACCGGCTTCCGGAATGTTTGCCATAATGCCACCGAAACCTATCGGCACCAACAGCAGCGGTTCGAAATTCTTTTTGATGGCTAAATACAGAAGTAATAGACCAACAAAAATCATTACGACCTGACCGCCAGTGATGTTATAAGCACCAGAGGCAAGAAACAGTTCGATTAGTTTTTCCATTGAGGAATACCTTACGCCAGAGACAGCAGGCTATCGCCAACCTGAACAGCATCGCCTTCTTTAACGTCAACAGTCACTACTGTACCTGCTCGTGCAGCACGTACTTCAGTTTCCATCTTCATCGCTTCCAGAATCACTAGCACGTCGCCTTCCTGAACAGCCTGACCAGCAGATACTTCAACCTTCCAGATGTTACCAGCAAGAGGGGCAGGTACGTCTTCACCAGCACCAACTGGTGCAGCAGCAGGTGCAGCAGCAGGAGCTGCAGCCGGAGCAACAGCAGTGATATCACCACCTTCCGCTACCTGAACTACGTAGTTCTGACCGTTAACAGTGATAGTGTAAACTTCCGGGCCGGATTTCTTAGGTGCAGCCATTGCTTGTGCGTCCTCTAGTGTCGGTGCAGGTTCAAATGCGTCAGGATTACCGCGGTTTTCAAGGAATTTCAGACCAACCTGCGGGAACAGGGCGTAAGTCAGAACGTCATCAATTTCGTTCTCACCAGCAGTCAGGCTAATACCCTTCTCGGACGCCAGACCTTTCAGTTCACCTACCAGTTTGTCCAGTTCTGATTCCAGCAGGTCTGCAGGGCGACAAGTGATCGCTTCACCGCCGTCCAGTACACGTGCCTGCAGCTCAGCATTGTAAGGCGCAGGTGCAGAACCGTATTCGCCTTTCAGAATACCCTGAACTTCTTTAGAGATTGTTTTGTAGCGTTCGCCCATCAGGACATTGATTACCGCTTGGGTACCTACGATCTGAGACGTTGGCGTTACCAGCGGAATCATACCCAAGTCTTCACGTACACGTGGAATCTCGGCCAATACATCATCGAACTTGTCGGATGCATTCTGTTCACGCAGCTGATTTTCCATGTTAGTCAGCATGCCACCCGGCACCTGAGCAACCAGAATACGGGAGTCAGTACCACGCAGAGAACCTTCGAAACCAGCGTATTTCTTACGTACCTCACGGAAGTAAGCAGCGATCTCTTCCAACTGCAGCAGATCCAGACCGGTGTCGCGATCGGTGCCTGCCAGCGCAGCCACAACAGATTCGGTTGCCGTGTGACCGTATGTCATAGACATAGAGGAGATAGCTGTATCTACACGGTCAATGCCCGCTTCTACCGCTTTCAGAATGGTCATGTCGGACAAACCAGACGTTGCGTGCGCGTGTAACTGCACCTCCAGGTCGGTCTGCGCCTTCAGGCGGGATACCAGATCAAAGCCATCGTAAGGCGTCAGAATACCTGACATATCCTTGATTACGATGGAGTCAGCACCCATGTCTTCCAGGGTTTTAGCGTACGCTACCCAGGTGTCATTGGTGTGAACAGAGCTCTTGGTATAAGAGATAGTGCCCTGAGCGTGTTTACCGGTTTCCTTAACCGCCTTAATAGCAGTTTCGAGGTTACGCGGATCGTTCATTGCGTCGAAGATGCGGAATACGTCCACGCCGTTTGTTGCAGCTCGTTCTACGAACTTATTTACAACATCATCAGCGTAGTGACGGTAACCCAGCAGGTTTTGACCGCGCAGCAACATTTGCTGTTTGGTGTTTGGCATCGCCTGTTTCAGCAGACGAATGCGCTCCCACGGGTCTTCACCGATAAAACGGATGCAAGAGTCAAAAGTAGCACCGCCCCAGCTTTCTAGGGACCAGTAGCCTACTTTATCCAGCTTTTCCGCAATCGGAAGCATGTCTTCAACTCGCATACGAGTAGCAAACAGAGACTGGTGTGCGTCACGTAGTACTACATCAGTAATGCCGAGAGGTTTCTTTGCGTCGGACATGGGTAATGGCCTTCTGTCGATTAATGCAGGTTATTCTTTATTAAGCCGTTCTTATTAGTTTGAACGGTATTTGTGTACCACAGCGGTCATCACTGCGATCAGCTCATCATTGTTACCAGCAGCGGCAGCCGGAGCTGCTTTTGCCTTAACTGGCTTTGGCTGAGGTTGCTCGGGAGCAATCTTAGCGACCAGCTTTGACATAGCCGTAGTTGCAAATACGAGCAGCGTCAAAAAGACGACAACGAAGCCCATACCGAAGATCATCAAATTGATGCCTTCTGAGACGATATTTTCCATCTATGGATGCTCCTTTCTATAACGAAACCCAACACTGCTTACAGCAAAATCCGCCGAAGGATCACCCGGCAGACGCTATAGACAGCGCATAAACTGGTTGCAAATGGATCACAATTAAACCTGAAATGCAGATTTCAGGCAACCAAACGGCGGCCATTTTAGACAAAAGTGCGCAACTTTTCAGCGTATTGTCGACACTTTCTGTAAAAATGTTGATCTTTGTTCTGAGCCTCTAAGAGACAACTCAGCGCCAGACCGCGCAACTACTGAACAGCAGGGCGAAACACCTTGATGTTCTGATATCCACTATCTTGCAGCTGCTGGGCATGCATCTGGCTCATCACACCCTTCTCACAGTACAACAAGTATTCTTTTTCAGACTCAAGACCATCAACTTTTCCACCCAGACTATAAAACGGGATGGCCAAGATTTCACAGCCCGGCATATTCAGAGGTTTCTTCTCTTGCTCATGAGGCGCACGAATATCAATAATCACCTGATTTTCAGAGACCTTACTCAGTGCTTCCACTTTTGCATGGCTATTAATATCCTCAACAATCTCGTCGATAGAGATCACTTGCGCGGATTGAAGCGCCTTTTCCAAAACCTCTTCGTCGAAATTAGACTCTTCCTCTTCCAGGCGATCAATCTTGGCATGCGTCGTCGGGCGATCAGAGATCACACCGCAATACTCAGGCATGCACTTGGCCAGATCATAGGTACCAATCTGTTTGGACACATCGATAATGTCCTGCTTATCCATAACCACCAGGGGGCGCACCACCAGCTTCTGGGTGGAGGCATCAATCAACGCCAGGTTCGGCAGGGTCTGACTTGATACTTGCGCAATACTTTCACCGGTCACAAGGGCATCGATCTTCATACGATTGGCAACCTGCTCACCCGCACGCATCATCATACGCTTGAGCACGACACCCATATGCGAGTGATGCACACTTTGCAAAATCTCACCAACGACCTCTTCAAACGGCACAGTGATGAATTTTACGCGTCCGGAGGAACCGTATTTCTGCCATAAGTACAACGCAATCTGCTTAACACCGATCTCATGTGCAGCACCGCCCAGATTAAAAAACAGGAAATGGGTCTTACAGCCACGGCGCATCGTCATATAACTGGCAACAACCGAGTCAAAACCACCGGAGATCAGAGACAGCACCTCTTGCTGACTGCCCAGTGGATAACCACCGAGCCCCTTAAAGGTGTCACGGATGATATAGAGCTTATCGTCCTTAATCTCCAGATCCACCCACACCTCAGGATTATGAACATCCACACCCGCCGCTTCAGTATGCTCACGCAGGCCGCCACCGACATAGCGCTCTAGCTCCGGAGACTTAAAGTCATGCTGACCAGCGCGCTTCACACGCACTTTGAAGGTCTTACCCTTAATACGTTCAGCATATGCCTCACGGGTGAGCTGAAATACGCTATCGAAGTCACCCAGAGGGTATTCCTGCACTTCAATAAAGTACTGCACGCCTGGTGTCCGCTGAAGCACGTCAACAATCAGCTCACGCATCTCAGCGTCGTCACCTGACAAGAAGACTTCAACCTTGTCCCAGTGCCCCTGAACTTTAATATCAGCACAGGAACGCTTAAGAATGTTATGGAGATTGGATTGCAGACGCTGAATCATCCGTTTACGAACTGGACGACTCTTGATGGTAATCTCGGGAAAGAGTTTCGCAATGAACTTCATCGATGTAATGCCCAACGAGGTAAAAAACAGAAGCGGAATTATAAAGCGTTAGAACGAGGTAATACAGAAGCGAGGATATAAAGCGTTAGTACAGGATAATAAAGAATCAGGTGTGTAATGCGTTGGTGCGAAGTAATTCATAAGAGGAGTGGCGCGCCCGAGAGGATTCGAACCTCTGACCCCTAGACTCGGAATCTAGTACTCTATCCAGCTGAGCTACGGGCGCCCGGAGACCTGGTGTCGTAC
>NZ_JBFGYC010000120.1:0-8561 GCF_041587635.1 Pontibacterium sp.
GGCTCGAAGCCGCCGCCCTGAATCATGAAATTGTTGATCACGCGGTGAAAGATAACACCGTCGTAAAAGCCGTCGCGAACGTATTGTTCGAAGTTCTCAGCGGTTTTTGGCGCTTTCTCGTAATCCAGTTCCAGAGTGATGTCACCCAGATTGGTCTGCAAGATGATCATTATAATTTTCCCGATTCTGACTCGTTTTTTGCCCCTATTATACGCAAGTAGCAGTTGAACGCATCTAACTTACAGATGCGTGCGTTAATTTATCCGTTCAATCAAACAATTAGACGTGGCTTGGCGATGCTTTCAAGCGGTGATCTGTTTATAATGGCTCGCATCAAAAGTGCCTGTGTTATCAGGCTCCAGAAGCAGCGAATAGTAGCGACAAGACGTTAGATATGAGTAATAACGAAACCAGCAAGGCTTCCAATTTTATCCATCAGATGATTGAAAATGATCTGGCAGCGGGTACCCACGATAAAGTAGTGACTCGTTTTCCGCCGGAACCCAACGGTTATCTGCACATCGGTCATGCAAAATCGATCTGTCTGAACTTCGGTACCGCTGAGAAGTTTGGCGGCGTATGTCATCTGCGTTTTGACGATACGAACCCAGAGAAAGAAAGTCAGGAATACATCGATGCCATTATGTCTGATGTAAGCTGGCTTGGTTATAAGTGGGGCGGCGATGTCCGTTACACCTCTGATTATTTTCAGCAGCTCTTCGACTGGGCTGTGCATCTGATCAAAGAGGGTAAGGCTTATGTTTGTGACCTAAGCCCTGAAGATGCACGTGACTATCGTGGCAATTTCACTACGCCGGGGCGTAATAGTCCGTTCAGGGATCGCAGCGTTGAGGAAAACCTTGAGCTGTTTGAGAAGATGAAAAATGGTGAGTTTGCCGAAGGTGCTTGCTCATTGCGTGCCAAGATCGATATGGCTTCGCCGAGCATGATTCTGCGTGATCCGATGCTGTATCGTATTCTGCACATGTCTCATCATCAGACCGGTGACAAATGGTGCATCTACCCGATTTACGATTTTGCGCATGGTCAGTCTGACGCAATTGAAGGTATTACGCATTCTCTGTGTACGTTGGAGTTTGAAGAGCATCGTCCGCTGTATGATTGGTTTATCGAAAACCTGCCGGTACCTGCGCAGCCAAAGCAGACAGAATTTGCCCGTCTGAATATCAACTACACCGTGACTAGTAAGCGTAAGTTGAAACAGCTGGTTGACGAGCACATCGTAGGTTCCTGGAATGATCCTCGTATGCCAACTATTTCGGGCTTGCGTCGCCGTGGTTATACCCCTGGCTCTATTCGCAACTTCTGCGACAGCATTGGTGTGACTCGTTCTAACAGTACCGTTGATATGGGCATGTTAGAGGCATCTATCCGCGAAGATTTGGATAGCAGTGCACCGCGTGCGATGTGCGTTACACGGCCACTGAAAGTTACTATCACCAACTACGATGAAGCGGCTGAAGAGTGGTTTGAACTGCCAGCTCATCCGAAAGATGAAACCATGGGTGTCCGTACTGTTCCTTTCACGCGCAACCTGTTGATCGAGCAGGATGACTTTGCCGAAGTGCCTCCGCGTAAGTGGAAGCGTCTGACGCAGGGTGTGGCTGTGCGTTTGCGTGGTAGCTATGTGATCACCTGTGATGAAGTGATTAAGGATGAAGCGGGGAACGTTGTTGAGCTGAAATGTAGCTACGATCCGGCGACTAAAGGTGAGAACCCGGTTGGCTACAAAGCGAAAGGCGTCGTGCATTGGGTTTCTGCAGATAACTCTTTGCCATGTGAAGTGCGGATGTACGATCGTTTGTTCACCGAAGAGAATCCTGATGGTGACAAAGAGCGTGACTTTAAAGACTTCATTAACCCAAAATCGCTTGTAGTGCTGAGTGATGCACGCGTGGAGTTGGGTTTGAAAGACGTGCCTGCAGAAAGCCGATTCCAGTTCGAGCGTACCGGTTACTTCTGTGTTGATCCTGACTCTAGCAGTGACAAACTCGTGTTTAACCGCACGGTGGGCCTGCGCGATTCTTGGGCAAAAGCACAGAAGTAATAACCGACAGAGATAGTGGAGAGATCAGTGCTGCAGATTTATAACACGCTGACAAAAGATAAAGCCCCTTTCGTGCCATTGGAAGAGGGTAAGATCAAAATGTACGTATGCGGTATTACCGTATATGACCTCTGTCATATCGGCCACGCCCGGGTCATGGTGTCTTTTGATGTTATTACCCGATACCTGCGTTCCCGTGGTTGGGATGTGGAATACGTCCGTAATATCACCGATGTTGATGACAAAATCATCAGGCGTGCAGGCGAAAATGGTGAGGCCGTTGACCAGCTGACGGAGCGAATGATTGCAGCGATGCATGAAGACGAAGACCGTCTCTCTGTTTTACGTCCGGATCAGGAGCCGCGTGCGACCGGTCATATTGACGATATCGTTGAGATGGTTTCGACACTCATCGAGAAGGGATTCGCATACGCCGCGAGCAACGGTGACGTTTATTATCGCGTTGAGAAGTTTGCAACGTACGGGCGCCTGACCAATAAAAACGTTGACGAGTTGCGCTCCGGCGCGCGTGTTGACGTCGAAGATGCTAAAGAAAGCCCGCTTGATTTTGTTCTGTGGAAAGCAGCAAAAGAGGGTGAGGTGAGCTGGGCATCGCCATGGGGTCCGGGTCGTCCAGGTTGGCACATTGAATGCTCTGCAATGTCAAAATGCTGCTTAGGTAACACATTTGATATCCATGGTGGGGGACCTGATTTGCCGTTTCCTCATCATGAGAATGAGATTGCGCAGTCAGAAGCGGCTAACGGTGTTAAGTACGTTAATACCTGGATGCATGCCGGTCCGGTTCGGGTGAACAAAGAGAAGATGTCCAAATCATTGGGTAACTTCTTTACCATTCGGGATGTGCTTGAAAAGTACAACTCGGAAGTGGTTCGTTATTTCCTGTCCAGCGTACATTATCGCAGCTATATCGATTATAGCGAAGACAGTTTGAAAGAAGCGCGTAGTGCATTGGAGCGTTTCTATCAGGCGTTGCGGGGTGTTGAGCTGAATGATGCACCACTTGAAAATGATTTCGATGAGCGTTTCTACGCGTCTATGGACGATGACTTCAACACACCAAAAGCATTGGCGGTGTTGTTTGAGCTAGTAACCGAATTGAACATCGCTGTGCGAGAGAATCGTGCCGAAGCAGGTCAGTTAGCGGCTCAGCTAAAACGCCTGGCCGGTATTCTCGGGTTGTTGCAGCAAGATCCTGACAGTTTCCTGAAAGGGGAAGATAAAGAGGGCGAGCTGAGTTCCGATGCGATTGAGGTGCTGATTGAGCAGCGAGCTCAGGCCAAGAAAGATCGGGACTTTGCTGCTGCGGACGGTATCCGCGATGAACTGGCGGCGCAGGGGATCATTCTGAAAGACACCCGTGAGGGTACAAGTTGGTTCCGAGAGTCATAATTGACCCACACCCTGAAAAGGCAGTCGTTATGACTGCCTTTTTTGGTTTATCAGTGCGTACTGTCATTAAATAGAGTTGAGTATAGATGTCTGACACTACACTGGTTCTTTTTTGTAAGCGTCCCGCTTTGGGCTTTGGAAAGCAGCGTCTGGCGGCAGATCTTGGTGAGCAGGCAGCCTTTGAAATTGCCGTGGGTTTATTAGCATGTGCGCTAGAAGATCTTGAGCATTGGCCGGGCCCCGTCGTTATTGCGCCTCACTCTGATACTGAAATCGCATGGGCCGCAAACTTGTTACGTCGTTCAGCGTCTGTTGTTCCGCAGAGTGAAGGTAATCTTGGGGAGCGTATAGAGGCGATTGATCGTCTGCTTCGAGGCAAAGGAGCAGGGCAGCTGCTGGTGATTGGCTCTGATGCACCGGAATTGAATGCAAGATTGCTCGGACAGGCTGTGGAGTTGCTGGCCGATCACGATGCGGTTTTTGCAGCGGCTGAGGATGGCGGGGTCTCCTTGATGGCTAATCGGAAACCCTGGCCGGAACTGAAACCGATGCCTTGGAGTACGCCGCAGTTGGGGGCTTCTTTGCAGCAGTTGTGTGAGCGTGCAGGGCAGAGAGTCGGTTGGTCTGCACCTTGCTCGGATGTTGATCGTTTGGATGATCTTGAGAGGGTCAGCAAAAGTTTGCGTGTGGATCCGCGCCCTGCAAGGCAGTCTTTGTTGGCGATTATTAATCGCTGGCAATCAAATGAGTATGGTCAGGCGTCAAAGTAGTATAGCGGCGGTTAAGTGTTGGTATGAGTTGCGAGGTTGGAATGGAGCGGATTCGTAGTCGTGATTGGTATGAAACGGCGGATGGAGCAAGACGTGGTTATATTGAGCCTTCTATGTTGCGTGAGCTTTGGTTTCATACGGGCACGGCTTGTAACCTGAATTGTGATTTCTGTCTTGAGGGCTCAGGTCCGGGCGATCAGCGGCTTGGTTTGGTGAAGCTGGCAGATGCGGAACCTCTCATAAAAGAAGCATTGTTGCTGGGGGTTGAGCAGTTTTCTTTTACTGGTGGTGAGCCGTTTTTGGCAAAAGATCTGGTGAAAATTCTGAGCCTCGCTGCGCAGCATAAGCCGTGTTTGGTACTCACAAATGGCACTGAGGCTTTACACAAACGCATTGATGAGTTGGATGTGTTGCTTCAGGCTCCGTATCCCGTCAGCTTTCGTGTAAGCCTGGATTCCCCTGTTGAGCATGAACATGATGAAGGGCGCGGTGAAGGGAATTTTCAACGGGCACTCGATGGTATCCGGATGTTGCAGCGCAAAGGCTTTTCGGTCTCCGTTGCACGTCATATGCAGCCTGATGAGGACAAGCTTGCTGTCGAGTTGGCTTATCGACAGCTGTTCGATAAGCAAGGCATTCAGGATGATCTGACATTTGTGGCCTTTCCTGATTTTCTGCCGCCCGGCAGCGTGGGTGGAGGGCCTGATATCAGCACGAATTGTATGACGCAATATCATTCTGCAGAAAGTCGTGCTGGCTTTATGTGTGCCTTTAGTAAGATGGTTGTGAAGCAAGATGGGCAGATGCGCGTATATGCCTGCACCTTAGTGGACGATGATCGTGAGTATGATCTGGCCGGGTCGCTGGCCGAGGCGTTGGAGATACGTATCAGCATGAAACATCATCGTTGTTTCAGTTGCTTCAAATATGGCTCCAGCTGCAGCGAGACCTGATGTCTGTCAGCGTTATCATTCCGATCGGACCCGGAGAGCCGGAGTTGCCACCGCTCTTGGGGCAGTTGGAAATGCTGCCAGCGTGCTGGCAGATCATCGTGGCATTGTGTCCGGAAAGTAAACGCTTGGCGTCGGTCGTAAAGCAGAGTTGCTCAGCTGAGATTGTCGTCACGTCTCGTGGACGTGCGCAACAGATGAATGCAGCTGCAAAGCTTGCGACCGGGGAGTATCTCTGGTTTTTGCATCTGGACTCTGTGTTAACTGACACAGGCGTGGCTGCATTGCAGAATGCACTGCTGTCCCGGCCTCAGGCGCTGCTCTATTATCAACTGAGCTTCGCTCAAGATGGCAGCGGGCCGCTCTGGTTGAATGCGTTCAGTGCGAACTTGCGGTCTCGTTGGCTCGGTGTGCCCTTTGGTGATCAGGCGTTTTGTCTACCTCGAACTGCTTTTCTGCAGGTGGGGGGGTATTGCGAAGATCTGCCGTATGGCGAAGATCATGTACTGGTGTGGCGTTTGCGTTTAGCGGGTGTGTCATTGCAGATGTTGCCGTCTGCATTAGAGACCAGTGCCCGTAAATATCGAACTAAGGGTTGGTGGAAGCTGACACTGCTATATCAGTGGTATTGGCTGCGACAGGCCGCGCCTTATGCCTGTCGCTTATTGCGGAAGAAGTTCCTCGGTTAGTCTCGCGGTGTTCCTATTTCAAATCGGATGATTGACTGTGTTGTTCGCGTCTACGCCATCTGTGGTACTTTTCGATCCATGTTAATAGCTTTTCAGGGCTGTGGGCGCGTTTCCATTCTCCGGCGGCAAACTTATTGGCTTCTGAGAAGGTAGGGTAGGCATGTATAGTGCCAAGGATTTTGTTTAATCCCAGGCCGTGGCGCATAGCCAGCGCGAACTCCGCAAGCATATCGGATGCACGGCTGCCTACCAGAGTGACGCCAAGAATGCGGTCTTTACCCGGTACGGTCAGTACTTTCACCATGCCGTAATCGTGAGAGTCAGTAATAGCCCGATCAAGATCTGACAGGTCGTAGCGGGTGATCTCATACGGAATTCCCTGAGCATCGGCCTCTTTCTCGTTTAAGCCTACCCGCGCTATTTCTGGTGAGGTATAGGTAGTGAAAGGGATATAGCGATGATCCACTGCAAACTTTTTGATGTTGCCAAACAGGGCGTTCACGGCGGTATACCATGCTTGATGACCTGCTGCGTGAGTGAACTGATGAGGCCCGACCAGATCTCCGCAGGCGAGAATATTAGGGCAGCGGGTGCGTAGGAAGCGATCGACCTCAAGCAGTTCTTGGTCTTTCGTGTCGATCCCAAGTTGTTCTAGTCCGAGTCCTTCTAAGTTGGCGGTACGTCCGGTGGCAACTAAAACCCGGTCAAATTCAATATCAACTTGTCGGTCTTGGTGTTGAGCGGTCAACGCGTAGCCTTTTTCTAGTGCCCGAAATGCTATTGGCGTGTGCTCATAGCAGATGTTGATGCCTTCCTGGGTGAGGTGGTCTGCAACCAGTGTAGCGGCGTCCAGATCTTCGCGTGAAAGAATCTGGCTACCGCGTAAAACGATCGTGACCTGGCTGCCAAATTGGTTGAAGCATTGGCCAAGCTCGCAGGCGACTGCTCCCGCGCCCAGTATCAATAGTCGCGGAGGAAGTTGATCCAGTTCCCAAAGTGTATCGGATGTGAGCGGTGCTACATCATGAATGCCCGGTACGTCGGGTATTCGTGGTCTTCCGCCTGTCGCCAGAACAATGTTGGGGGCAGATAGGCGTTGTCCGTTAACTTCTACTTCCCAAGGTGAGACTAGCCTTGCTTCGCCAGATAGACATTCAACGCCAAGCTTTTCATAGCGTTCAGTTGAATCGTGCGGTTCTATCTGAGTAATGACGTGTTTGACACGTTGCATGATGTCCGAAAATTCAAAATTTGCCTCTGCGGTTTGAATGCCAAGGGTCTTCGCATTGCGTATGTCTGCAAGAAAGCGGCTGGTACGGATGAGTGCTTTTGAGGGTACGCACCCCGTATTGAGGCAGTCGCCTCCCATTTTATTTTTTTCAATGAGGGTGACTTTGGCTTTTACGGCTGCTGCGATATAGGCCGTAACAAGGCCGCCTGCGCCTGCGCCTATCACCAGTAGATTGCGATCAAAGTGAGTGGGTTTGGTAAATTTTCTATAAATGCGGTGCTTCTGAACCACTTTGATGGCAATGCGAGCAATCCAGGGAAAAAGTCCCAGTAAAGCAAGTGAGGCAAGGATGGTGGGGGATAGGATGCCTTGGATATCCTCCAGTGCGGCAAGCTGAGTGCCGGCATTTACGTAAATTATTGTTGCAGGGAGCATGCCTAGCTGGCTAACCCAGTAATAGGTTTTAACCGGCATGCGTGTGACGCCCATCACCAGATTAATCGCAAAAAATGGAAAGAGTGGAATCAATCGAAGGCTGAAAAGATATGAGATGCCATCGCGCTCGATGCCACGATTAATGGGAGCTAGCAGCACGGAAAAGCGGCGTGAGACGAAGCCGCGTGCAAGGTATCGCGCCGCCAGAAATGCAACGGTAGCACCAATTGAGCTTGCAAAGGATACAACGACTGAGCCCAAGAGTGTGCCAAATAATGCACCCCCCAAAAGGGTAAGTACGGCAGCGCCGGGGAGAGATAAGCCGGTGGCGACTATGTAAATACAGAAGTAGAGGCCGATGCTAAGCCAAAGGTTACCGTTAACGAAGGCAGATAGCGTTTCCTGTTGCGTTTTGATATAGGAAAAATCAAGAAAGCGTCCGAGATCGAACAGAAAGAAGCTGAGGATAACAAGGGTAACGATGCCAAGCAGAATGCTTTTCTTGCCGGGTTTCATGAACGGTCTCCGCGCTGCGTAATCCGGTCAGGTTAGCACAGCGCGGAGGGCTTGATGACTGTTATCGTGGAATAAGTTGTGTGGTGTCCTGGGATGCAATAGCGATCTGATTTTTACCCTGCTTTTTAGCGCTATACATAGCTTGATCTGCAGCGTGGATCAGGCTGTCTATGCTGTCCCCTTGGGAAGGATAAATACTGATTCCGATGCTTGCGCTCACCCGCAGTTCAATGCCGTCGATCTCTACAGGGGTTGAGATCATATGCATTAGGCGTTCGGCGAGTAGGTGAGCCTCATCGAGGTGGGTAAGTTCATCTGCTAATACCAAGAATTCATCGCCGCCAATGCGGGACACCATGTCTGATGGTCGCAGCGCAGCAGAGAGTTTGTCGGCGAGTGCGACCAGCAGTTTGTCACCAAGTAAGTGTCCGAAACTGTCGTTGATAGGCTTAAAGTCATCCAGATCTATGAATAAAATGGCAAATTGAC
>NZ_JBFGYC010000121.1:0-8528 GCF_041587635.1 Pontibacterium sp.
GTTGGACGGGCTGTTCAGGACCACCAAGCGAGTTTTGTCGGTGATCGCTGCATCCAGCTGCTCGGGTGTCATCTTGAAGCGCTGTTCCTGTGTTGTTGTCACAATCACAGGGACACCGTCAGCCACTTTCACCATATCAGGGTAAGACACCCAATACGGTGCTGGAATAACGACTTCGTCGCCTTCGTTCAGCAATGCCAGAGACAGGTTAAAGAAACTCTGCTTACCGCCACAGGACACCAGAATCTGGTTAGGTGCGTAAGAGAGATCGTTGTCTCCCTTCAGCTTCTCAATAATGGCTGTCTTCAGGGCTGGGGTGCCGTCCACGGCTGTGTATTTGGTAAAACCGTTCTGCAGCGCGTTAATTGCTGCGGCTTTGATATGCTCAGGCGTATCAAAGTCTGGCTCGCCTGCACCCAGGCCAATAATGTTCTTACCTGCCGCGCGCAGTTCAGCCGCACGGTTAGTGACCGCCAGCGTAGGTGAAGGTTTGATGTTATTGACGCGGTCTGAAAGTTGAACGTCCAATCCTAAGTTCCTCTTGAGAGATCCCATGACTTTTATAGGGAGCCGCTGAAGTATAGTTAATGCATTACGGTTCGCCTGGCTGCGCAGAATTATAGGTTAGGGGCGCGCAGTCCAAGGCTCAGCGGTAATTTTTTAGCCGGAAAATTATACCGGATTCAAGTTGCGTCTTTAAGCACTCTGTACAGAAAAGTAACAATTTTTCGCATAAGTGGGTGGATGGTTCCAAAACGAAACTTGTGTATTGATGTGTAGAGCGATGTGCGGGTGAATTTGCACGTGTTCAACTGGCTGAGTATTTCGTAACAGCAGAAGGTTGGTGATCAGGTTATAATGGCCAGTTGATTCCGTTTGAGTTGAGATGATGAAAGAGCGATTTAAGGTCCACTCCAGTTTTGAACCTGCAGGCGATCAGCCAACGGCTATTGCTGAGTTGGTGGATGGTATTGAAGCTGGATTAGCCTCCCAGACGCTGCTCGGGGTAACAGGCTCCGGTAAAACATTCACCATCGCCAATGTGATCGCTCAGGTGCAGCGTCCCACCATCATCATGGCGCATAACAAAACGCTGGCCGCTCAGCTGTACGGGGAGTTCAGGGAGTTTTTTCCGGACAACTCGGTTGAGTATTTCGTGTCTTACTACGATTACTATCAGCCGGAAGCGTATGTAGCCTCATCTGATACGTTTATCGAAAAAGACGCCTCCATCAATGATCACATAGAGCAGATGCGCCTTTCGGCAACTAAGGCATTGCTGGAGCGGGATGATGCCATCATCGTCGCAACGGTATCAGCGATATACGGTTTGGGTGACCCTAAACTGTACCTTGGCATGATGCTGCATATTGATCGCGGCGATATGATCGATCAGCGAGCAGTCCTGCGTCGCCTGGCTGAGCTGCAATACACGCGCAACGATATCGAGCTGCACCGCGGTACGTATCGGGTGCGGGGCGATGTGATTGATGTCTTTCCGGCGGAATCAGAAAAGGAAGCTCTGCGTATCGAGTTGTTTGATGATGAAGTCGAACAGCTGAGTTACTTCGATCCGTTGACGGGAGAAGTACTGCGCAGGGTGCCACGTGCCACTGTCTATCCTAAATCCCACTATGTAACGCCGCGTGAAACCTTGCTGGCAGCTGTGGATAAGATCAGCGATGAGCTGCATGATCGCCTTAAACAGCTGCGTGATCACGATAAACTGGTTGAGGCTCAGCGCCTTGAGCAGCGCACCATGTACGATATGGAGATGATTCGGGAGCTAGGGTATTGCTCCGGGATTGAGAACTACTCCCGCTATCTGTCTGGACGTGATTCCGGTCAGGCACCGCCCACGTTGTTTGATTATCTGCCGGACAACGCCCTGTTGGTGATTGATGAATCCCATGTCACCGTTCCTCAGATTGGTGCAATGTACCGTGGTGACCGCAGCCGTAAAGAAACTCTGGTTGAATATGGCTTCCGTCTCCCGTCTGCACTGGACAATCGTCCGATGAAATTTGAGGAGTGGGAGCAGACTTCGCCGCAGATGATCTTTGTGTCGGCCACGCCGAGCAAATATGAAAAAGCCAATCAGCAACATGTCGCAGAACAGGTGGTACGTCCGACCGGGCTGGTTGATCCAGTTGTTGAGATTCGTCCGGCTACGACTCAGGTTGATGATTTGTTGTCCGAAATTAACAAAGTTGTGGCGAACAAAGAGCGTGTGGTCGTCACTGTCCTCACCAAAAGGATGGCGGAAGATCTTACTGACTATCTGGATGAACATGGCGTAAAAGTACGTTATCTGCATTCTGATATTGACACCGTGGAGCGTGTCGAGATCATCCGTGATCTGCGTACCGGAGTGTTTGATGTGCTGGTGGGGATCAACTTGCTGCGAGAAGGCATCGATATGCCAGAGGTTTCACTGGTGACGATTCTGGATGCTGATAAAGAAGGTTTCCTGCGCTCGGATACGTCAATGATCCAGACCATCGGTCGAGCGGCGCGTAATGTCAACGGCCGTGCGATTTTGTACGCAGATAAAATCACCGGGTCGATGCAGCGTGCGATGGATGAAACTGAACGCCGTCGTGAAAAGCAGCTGGCGCATAACAAAGAACACGGTATTGTTCCAAAAGGCATCAAGAAATCAGTTGCTGATATTATGGAAGGGGCGTCTACCATTCCGGGTCGCAAAGCGGCGAAAGCTGCCAAGAAGGTGGCGGATAAGGCCGGTGATTATAACGTTGATCCCGCATCGATGAGTCCGGCTCAGCAGGTGAAAGCGATGACTGAGCTGGAAGATAAAATGTATGAAGCTGCGAAGAATCTGGAGTTTGAGTTGGCGGCTCACTACCGCGACCAGCTCGAGAAGCTGAAGCACGGAGTCTAATACTGGTTGCTCATGTGCAAGCCTGATAAGGTTAGAGTTAATCCGGCGGTACTGGACATTACAGGGAGAAACAAGGTGTTACGTATAGGGGTACTGTTGCTGACGTTGGCAACCTCATTCAATGTTTTTGCAGATGAGGCTATCGGTCGTGTCATTCTCAGTCTGGGTGAAAACCATGCTGAGAACCTGCGCGGTGAAACGCGAACGCTCAAGCGTGATTCCATCGTATTCGAAAAAGAGCGTATCTTGACGAGCAAACGTGGACGATTGCATATCCGCTTCAATGACGGTTCTACGGTCAATCTGAAACCGGATTCCAAGTTGCAGCTGTCGCGTTATCAATATCGTGAGGAGCGGCCGGAGGATGGGGTTGCAGTGTTTCAGTTGATGCGGGGTGGTTTACGTACGATCAGCGGAAAGATCGGTAAAGCAAACCCGGATCGTTATCGTTTTCAGACCGTTTTGGCCACCATCGGTATTCGGGGAACTGAATACGAAATCTATCTGTGTGATCGACGATGTTCCGAGAAGAATAAGGTGATTCAGGGGGTTGCGGGTGGTGTTGATCAGGGAGGAATCGTTATTGATACCTCTGTGGGTGGCGCTGACCTGGATCCTGGAAGGTATTTTGAGATGGAGCGCGGCGCCACCGCGTTTCGTTTGACGGATGAGCGTCCGGCGATGTTGAGAATTGGTGATCCAGAGCCGGAACCCAAGCCTGAGCCCGTTGCAATTCAGTGTGAAGAATCCAGCGATGGCGGTCAGGGGCAAGATCCTTTCCAGGTCTGGTCGGACTGTAAGGCGCGGTCTTAATGTTCAGCCGAACGGCTCACTGAAGAACCGATAAACAAAAAAACGGCAGGCACTTGATTAGTGACCTGCCGTTTTTTATGGGCGCTTCATGCCGACTTATTCGTCTTTAATGAGGTGCTCAAGCAATTGTTTTTTACCGTTCGGGTCCTTCACGGTGATCAATTCACCGTCCTTAGGGAATAGCTTATCGCGCAAACGGGACAACCAAAAACGTAGCGCAGCGACTTTTTGCATCGCCTTCAGCCATTGCCGCTCTTCGTCGTCCAGCACGCGCACTGTGTTGTAGCTATTGAGCAGCATCGATGCTTTGTCCGTATCGTAATGCTGCTGTTGTTCGTCGTAACACCAGGCGTTGAGGGTGACTGCCAGATCGTAAAGGTAGGGTGCTGAACAGGCATGGTAGAAGTCGATCAGTCCTGCCAGTGAGTCACCGTCAAAGAGGGCATTGTCTGGAAACAGGTCTGCATGGATAGGACCCTGTGGCAAGTGTGCCCATGGGATCATTCCGGCTGCGAGGACTGATTCTTGCAGCAGATGTTTGTCTGCATCGCTCAGTTCAGGTAATACGCGTGCGCTGACCTCGCTGCACCACTGATAGATGTGCTGGTATTCATCGTGTGCCAGCTCAGCAGATGCCTGATGACTGGCCGCGAGTGTCTGGCCAATTACGCTGCACTGTACTTGATTGGGGATGTCGAGTGGTGCGCCTTTCAAGCGTCGCATAAAGACGGCGGGGCGTTCGTTCAGGCTGCCAAACAGTTCACCCTGTCGGTTCAGAATGGGCTGTGCTACCGCAATGTTACGTTCTGAGAGATGAGCGACATAGCCCAGAATAAACGGCAGCTTTTCCGCTGTAACCGACTCAACCAGCGTGAGTACATACTCGCCGCTGGTTGTCGTGACAAAATAGTTGGTGTTTTCAACACCGGCTTCGATCCCCTGAAAGCTGACCAGCGAACCCATCGAGTATTGTTCCAGATACGCTTCAAGTTGAGGATGTTCAACAACCGTATAGATCGACATAGTTTTCCTTAGCTCTGATTCGCAATCCGTTTTAGCCGTTGGCCGCCAGATTATGAGGCGTCTGCTCCGGGTGATGCTGGCTCAGCCATTGCCATAAGCGTTCAGCACAGTGGTCGCGGACCAGAATGTCATATTCACGCTGATCACACGGTGACATGATCGTGACACCTTCCTGCTGTAATCGGCTTTGGCTGTCTTCGCGACGGCGATCCGCCTGTACGTGAACTTCGCGTGTGTTATCGCTTTCCAGCAGGTAGCGCACAGCGGCTTCGGTTAGTTCCGCATGCATCAGCTCACCTTCAGTATGAAACTGAATGTCCTGTCCGAAGGTATCTTGCAGCGCTTGTTTTACCGACATGTGGCTGCCAGGCGGTGGCAATACCAGCCAGCGATTCAGATCCAGCCACAGGATTGCCAGTTTGCCTATGCACGAGATGCGGCTCACGGTCAGCGGCTGGGATACGCCCATGACCTCTCCGACCGCGATCAGCAGTGAGAGATTGTCAGGGTCGATATCCAGATTCAGTTCGCCGATGAAAGGGCGTTCGCGCATCATGATAGAACTGACTTCTTCCTTTTCATCGACCTGAATCGCCAGGTTGATGTGGACCAGTCGGTTGTTGATCGTTTCTACCGTTGCCATATTACTCCCCTCCGGCAAAGCCAACGGACTCACCGCTTGCCTGCATATCAGCGTGATACGATGAGCGCACCATCGGACCGCTTGCAACGTTGGTGAAGCCCAGCTCCTTGCCGATGGTTTCGTACTCTTTAAACTCTTCTGGTGTTACGTAACGCTCTACGGCCAGATGATGTTTAGTCGGTTGCAGGTACTGGCCGATGGTTAGCATATCCACTCCATTGGCGCGCAAGTCCTTCATCACCTCGATGAGTTCGTCTTTTGTCTCGCCCAGACCAACCATCAGACCAGATTTGGTGATCACCTCAGGATTGAGGCGTTTGTATTGGTACAACAAGCTCAGAGACCAGTGATAGTCAGCGCCCGGTCGTACAGAGGCGTACAGACTCGGAACAGTCTCCATGTTGTGGTTCAGTACGTCAGGCACATGGACCGACAGCGCTTCCAGAGCAGCATCCATTTTGCCCCGGAAGTCCGGTACCAGGATCTCCACTGTCAGATCGGTATTCAGGGCGCGCGCTTCGCGCACGACCTCTGCAAAGTGGCTGGCGCCGCCGTCACGCAGGTCATCGCGGTCAACAGATGTAATGACGGCGTAACGTAGCTTCAGTGACTGAATGGATTCTGCCACGTGGCGGGGTTCATCTGGATCCAGTCCCATGGGACGACCGTGGGCAACATCGCAGAAAGGACAGCGACGGGTACAGATAGCGCCCATGATCATAAAAGTCGCGGTGCGTTTGCTGAAGCACTCGGCCAGATTGGGGCAGGAGGCTTCTTCGCACACAGTGTGCAGCTTCAGTTCGCGCAGTTCTTTCTTTACTTTCTGCACGTTGCTATTGCTGCGGGGATCAATACGAATCCACTCAGGTTTACGCAGTCGCTTCCGGTTCGGGTCCGGTTTATGGCGCAATTTGGCCATTTTCGACTCGCCTTTAAGCTCGGTTAAAGGAATCATTTCCATTACGTCACCTCCTGGGTGGATTCTTATTTTTATGATGAAGGGTCAATTGGATGCCCCTTCTATCTATAGCACTTGAACTTAATGATGGCGGATAAGCGTTACTGCAGAGTTTTATACAGGGTCAGGCATTGATGAACATGCTCATTTGCGACCCTCAGTGGTGCGTTTCCGCACCACCTCTGTTTAGCTCTGTCAGCCCACGCTCATCCGGCCTGCTCGCGGGATTAACCGCGGTAGTAACGCTGCTCAATGAATGGCATGCGGGAAACGGTCATTGGCAGTTTTTTACCACGGACTTCAGCGAATACCACCGTGTCCAGTGGGCTGAATGCTGTTTCGACATACGCCATTGCAACAGGCTTTTCGATGGTTGGTCCGTACGTGCCGCTCGTTACAACACCGATCTTATTGCCATCGGCATCAAACAGCTCGGTACCTTCACGTACTGGCGCACGACCTTCACCCAGCAGACCGACACGCTTACGCGTCCAGTTTTTGTTGGTGATCTGATCCAGTACTTTGTCAGCACCCGGGAAACCACCTGCGCGTTCACCATCTGCACGACGGCATTTGGAGATCGCCCAGATCAGGCTGCCTTCCAGAGGTGTGGTGCTCTGATCCAGATCGTGACCGTACAGACACAGGCCGGATTCCAGACGCAAGGAGTCACGGGCACCCAGGCCAATGCCTTCGATTTCTGGCTGTTCCAGGAACAGACGACACAGACGATCAGCGTCAGCGGATGGGATAGAGATCTCGTAGCCATCTTCACCGGTGTAACCGGAGCGGGATACAAAGCAGTCAACACCGTCGATCTGCATCTGGCGAGAATCCATGAACACCATTTCACCGGCTTCAGGTGCCAGGCGGGAAATTGCCTGTGCAGCGGTAGGGCCCTGAACAGCGACCAGTGCGCGATCATCCAGCAGCTCCAGCTCTACACCTTCGCCCAGATTCGCCTGCATGTGAGCGATGTCCTGCTCTTTGCATGCTGCGTTAACAACAACGTAGATCCAGTCACCGTAGTTGGTCACCATCAGGTCATCCATGATGCCGCCGTCTTCGTTGGTGAACAGCGCATAACGCTGTTTACCCGCAGGCAGGTCAATAATGTCGACCGGTACCAGTTTTTCCAGAGCCGCTGCTGCGTTTGCGCCGCTCAGCTTAACCTGACCCATATGGGAAACATCAAACAGGCCCGCCTGATTACGGGTGTGCAAGTGTTCCTTCTTTACGCCCAGAGGGTACTGAACAGGCATCTCGTACCCAGCGAAAGGAACCATTTTTGCGCCCAGCTCTACGTGAAGATCAAACAGGGGAGTTTTCTTCAGAGCACCTTGTGTTTCAGCCATATCGAACCTCGTCGTTTTTTATTGGTGGGAAGAAGGTGTGTCCCGGTGGCCATTAGGCCACCGGTTGGTTGGAGCAAAAGGCCGATTGTGCGCCAACCAGAGACACAAAACTGCTACCCGTTTGTTTCTATATATAGGTAGATACGATCAAAATAGATCATAAGTTTCCAATAGGAAACAACTTAGACCAAGAGGAAACTCCATGCAAGTGATTTTTTTCGCATGAATTCGACTAATGGATGCATAAACGTGGATCAGATGGGTGAGTTATTGCGCAATATGGGGAAAAGAGAGAAGGGTATTCTGTGTCCGGGGAAGAGACAAAAAAAATGCCGTCGCAGGATGAACCCACGATGGCACTTCAGGAAGAATATTCAAAGTATATGTTAGAACCTGCCCGAGGGGAATATCTTGGATTCACTCAGACTGTGCAGTGTATCTTGGTTTATGCGGTGACCCAGATAACTTCCGCGTCCTGCTCGCTGGTGGACACCAGGGCGTGGCCCATTTCGCAGTCATAATAAGCAGAGTCGCCCTCAAACAGTTCGATCGGTTCGTAGAACTCTGTATAGAAAAACAGAGAGCCCTTCAGAACATAGAGGAACTCTTCGCCGTCATGGCGTACCCACTCCGGATATTCATCAAAGGAGCGTGCATGCACCACAGTACGGAATGGCACCATCTTCTTGCTGGTCAGCTGTGTTGCCAGCAGTTCGTGCTCGTATGTTGGCGTAGGATGCGGTGTGCCTGCACCACAGCGGGTAATATCGCGGCGGCCACCGGCACCGGAACTTCGTTTCGGCTGGGTGAAAAGCTGCGGCATATCTATCCCTA
>NZ_JBFGYC010000122.1:0-8507 GCF_041587635.1 Pontibacterium sp.
CAAAACCATCGAAGGTCATCGGGCGAACATGATGACCAAGATGGCGGCTAACTCATTGGCGGAACTGATCCAGATGGCGGTAGCTTTGGGACTCGGTGGAAACACGCGGAGTATTTAACCTCGGGGCTGACATTTACTCTCAACGCCGGTTTGTTGGGAAGACTCCGGTTACAGCCTAAGTGCAGTGGGATGTCCTGTGATCGACCCAAGCGGCGACAGCGTTTGGATTTCAAGATAGTCACCCTATAAATCATCGACCAGTTCTGCACGTCTCCACGTCTCATGCTTGATCCCGGTCTTTCCGCTAAAAGCTTGTCCATATTGAAACGCTTGATTCAAACACCATCAAAGACCAAGATGACTAGCAATGGCTGATTCCCAGTGTGGTCAGAGACTTTGCGTTGAATGTAATGGTGTCACTTCGCAAGTAAGGTCTCCCCCGTATACCCAAGCTAAGGGGTCAGGCTGATGCCGATCAGGCCACAGTGTTAGGAGAATCTTATGGATTTGACCAATCAGCCCCTGAATGCACCATCATCTGTGGCGCTTTCGAAAGATGTCAATGCCAACAGCAAAGTGCACCGCGTGTGGTGGCAACCTCTACTCTTAGCCCTGGCGTATTTTATTTTCGCCGAATTGGGCCTGTGGCTCGCGGTACCGCCGGTGTATGCGGCACCCATCTGGCCTGCGGCGGGGATCGCGCTGTTCGGACTGGTCGTCTGGGGGCGCCATCTATGGTTTGCGATCTGGCTGGGGGCCTTCAGCTCCGATCTTTTGCATAAAGTTCTCGCAGCCGAAAGTGCACTTTCGGCTGATATTGTGGCGTTAACCGCGATCACCGCCGTCGGTGTCGTGCTACAGGCCCTGCTCGGAGCCTACTGGTTACGCAAATTAGTTTTGTCGCATGAACCGCTGGCGCAGCAGAGCGAAGTCCTGATCCGGTTGCTGATGGCCGGTCCGCTGGCTTGTGTCCTGTCAGCCACGATCGGTATGAGCGCCATGTACCTGTTTCTGGGCGTACCGATCGATATGCTGGGTAGCAACTGGCTCGGTTGGTGGGCGGCTGACAGTCTCGGGGTATTGCTGGCGCTTCCGTTACTGCTGCCATTGCTACCCGCGACTAAACAGTGGCGCGGCTATTTTTGGCAGACCAGCATCCTGCCGCTGATGGTGGCGGTGTTGATTGGGGTTGGCCTGGTGTTGCTGGCCCGGGCTGAGAAAACAGAACATCAACTTCAGGTCGAGACCACCAGCGAATTTTTGCATGAGTACTTAGAGGAATACCTCAGGCAGCAGGCCCAGTCGGTGCATAGTGTGGCTGACTTTCTTGGTGCCAGCGGCGAGGTGAGCCGGACCCAGTTTGACCGTTTTACACAACGCATCATCAGTGAAGGTCGAGTCAAGGGGATTGCCTGGATTCCTCGGGTGCCACGGCAGGCCCGCGCAGCGCTGGAGACCGAGTTACTTGCCGAGGGCTTGAGGGGTTTCACTATCACTGAAACCGACGGCGCTGGCCGTATTGTTCCGGCTGCCGAGCGCGCAGAGTATTACCCGTTCATATTTGTCAGCATACCGTCAAATCATTCAACGGCCATCGGTCTCGATATCGGCGCTGAGCCTCACACCATGGCCGCCATGCTGCGCGCCTCAGACAGTGGGCTGCCGCAGCTGGCTGAACGGCACGCCTTTTACGATCAGGATGTAACGCGCAACGATGACTGGCGCTTCTTTGTGCCGGTATATCAGGCCGGGTTTGAACCTAATGCCGCCGACCCGCACATGCGGCGCGCTGCGCTGCGTGGGTTTGCCGCCGGGTTACTGTACTTTGATGACCTGTTCAATTGGCTACAGGTGGAGGCAGAACGACATGGTTTGGAATACCGTGTGAGCTTGAACCTCCACACCGACAATGCGTTAGTGTTGCGGGATACCCGCTCGTCACTGCAGAGCAATCAACCGGCGGTTTGGAGCAACCATCCAGAGCTGTTGGGTAGCGCCGCCTTTCTGCTGGAAACCTGGGGTGCCAACCCCTGGCAACCGGCACAATCGGTCCTGATGCGGGTATTTCTGATAGGTTCTGTGCTGGTGATGCTGTGCTGCTCTGCATTTGTGATCGTTGCCGCGGGCCAGACCGTGAGGATCAATCGAGAGGTCGCCAACCGTACCGCCGCACTCAAACAGGCACAGATCGAGGCCGACCATGCCAACCGCGCCAAATCGGACTTCCTGGCCAGTATGAGCCATGAGATCCGCACCCCGATGAACGGCGTAATCGGCATGATCGATGTGCTGGCGCAGACCAAGCTGCATCCTAGCCAGGAGGAGATGCTGGATCTGATCAGGGTCTCGTCTTTCAGCCTGCTGGAGGTGATCGATGATATTCTGGACTTCTCCAAAATTGAGTCCGGCAAGCTGGAGATCGAGAACCAGCTTATGGCGGTGCCGACGGTGGTGGAAACCAGCTGTGATATGTTGGATCAGCTGGCCAACTCAAAGGGTGTTGAGCTTACCCTATATACCGACCCTCGGTTGCCAGGCAAGGTGATCGGCGATGCTCTGCGCCTGCGTCAGATACTGATCAATCTGGTGAATAATGCCATCAAGTTTTCCAGCCAGCAGCAGCCGGGTCGTGTTGTGGTGCGTGCCTTGCTTGAAAGTAGGAGCGCGTCACAGATATCGATTGAATTCCAGGTGATCGATAACGGTATCGGTATGGATGACGCTGCTCAGGCTAAACTTTTCCAGCCGTTCAGCCAGGCTGATGTGTCTACAACCCGGCGTTTTGGCGGCTCGGGTCTGGGGCTGGCGATCTGCCACAATCTGGTGGATCTGATGGGAGGCCAGATCAGTGTGACAAGTGAACCTGGCCAAGGCTCTACTTTTAAAGTGTTATTGCCGTTCCAGTCTACAGAGGATTCCGCTGATCAACATGATGACAAATCGATAGTCAGAGGACTGCCTTGCCTGGTGATCGGCCGTAGTCGTTTGGCTTGCGATCTGAAAAGTTACTTGGACTTTGAGGGGGCTCAGGTCGAACGGGTGGTTGATCTTGCTGCGACACAGTCACTGAACGATATATTTCCGCCTGGCCTATGTCTTTGGATTGTCGATGTCGCTGAAGTTCAGGTAGAGGCATGGCGCGCAGCAGCGGATACTTGGATTAAACATGACGTACGACTAGTCACCATCGAACGTGGCGATCGCCGCTACCCTCGCGTTGTGGAATCGGACCACGTAATGGTCGATGGTAACGTATTGAAGCGTAGCACCTTCCTGAAAACAGTCGCGCAGGCGGCTGGGCGGATACCGTGGCCCGATTCTGGCGGGGATAAGGAAAGCCACATCATGACGGACAGTAGCGCTGGGCAGCAGAATATCAATTCGCACCAACGGTTACTGGTTGCAGAAGATAATGTGGTCAATCAGAAAGTGATTCTGCAACAACTGTCCCTGTTGGGCTACCAAGCCGATATTGCCAGTGACGGTCGGGAGGCACTGGCGTATTGGCAGCAAGGCGGTTATGACCTGCTGCTGACCGATCTGCATATGCCGGAGATGGACGGTTATCAGTTGACTGCCGCGATCCGCGCTCAGCAGCAGGGGGCCAGGCCGTTACCGATTATTGCCCTCACTGCCAATGCGTTGAAAGGTGAAGACGAGCGCTGTCGCGCTGCCGGGATGAATGATTACCTGAGTAAGCCGGTCCAGCTAGCGACCCTGAATTTGATGTTGGAGAAATGGCTAACCCCGGCCGATATAGCTTCTGAAGCGGTGAAAAGCAGTGACAATGTCGCACAGAACGCCGAACCAGTAGATATCAGTGTCTTGGAAGCTCTGGTGGGCGATGATGTGGCCTTGATCGAAGATCTGCTGCATGAATTTTATCGCACCACAACACGGCATGTGACAGCGATGACCGAAGCCTGGCAGGCAGGGGATATCGAGAGAGTCAGGATTGCCGCGCATACCTTGAAGTCGTCGTCCTTTTCCGTGGGAGCAAAGGCGCTTGGCGAACTCTGCGTCCAGCTGGAGCAGGCGGCCAGAACGACGGATCAATGTGCTGTGGATAACTTGGTGCCAGCTTTTACCGATGAAGTCGAAGTGGTGCTGACTTTCGTTAAAACACGCCTTGGCTATACTTTATAGCCAAGTCCGAGTGTTGCAGTACGGCTGGTAGGCGAATCGATCAATACCTGAATGGAATCTTTTATGGACAGCGTCGTTACTCCCACTATCCAAATTCTGGATGATGATCCCTTTATCCTGAAGTTGCTGGCACAGATGCTGGACCGTCAGGGATTCTCTAACGTGGAGGCCAGTAGCAGTGCCCGAGTGGTGCTGGAGCAGATAACGGCCGGCCATTTCTGTCCTGATCTGATCCTGCTGGATCTCAATATGCCAGAGATGGATGGTCTGGCATTTATCCGGGAATTGGCGGAGCTGGAATATCCCGGCAGTGTACTACTGATCAGCGGAGAGGAAGAAAGTATTGTTCAGTGTTCGGTAAAACTGACCCGGGCTCACCGGATCAATATCTTAGGCCAGATGAGCAAGCCGGTTGAGCCGTTGCAATTGGCGGGTGTGCTGGATGAATGGCGATCTGCACTGCACTTAAAGGTGGAGGCGGAGCGACAGCTGGCCCAGAAAAGCTACAGCGTAGCTGAACTGCATGCGGCACTGCGCAATGGTGAATTGATCAATTATTACCAGCCGAAAGTGGCAGTTGCCAGCGGTCGGCTGCAAGGCGCAGAAGCGCTGGTGCGCTGGCGTCATCCCCTTGATGGGATGATCGCCCCGGACCTTTTTATTCCATTGGCCGAGCAGCATGACCTGATTGACGAGCTGACCCGGCAGGTGGTCGCCAACGCTCTGGCTGATATTAAACATTGGCGATCCAATGGACTATCGTTGAAGGTGGCGATCAATATCTCGATGGAAAGTCTGGTGTCGATCGGTTTTATGGACAGCATCTGTAAAGAGGTCGCCGAAGCACAGGTCTCGCCTGAGGAGCTGTCGTTCGAGGTCACGGAAAGTCGCCTGCAGACTGACGAGCGTAATCCACTGGAGGTCCTGACACGGCTGCGTCTGCATCACTTTGATCTGGCGTTGGATGATTTTGGCACCGGTTTTGCGACATTTTGTCAGCTGAGTGATTTTCCGTTTACCGAACTCAAAGTTGATCAGCGTTTTGTTCACGGTGCTGCAACCGATGCCTCTGTTCGGAATTTCTACCATGCCAGCCTCAGCCTAGCGCGGGAGTTCGGACTGGATGTGGTGGCAGAAGGGGTGGAAGACCGTGTGGACTGGGATTTTGTCAGAGCTTCGGGAGATATCTGTGCCCAAGGCTTTTTTATTGCCCGCCCCATGGCTGCAGCAAACTTGCATGGGTGGCTGTTTGATTGGCAAAAACGTTTAACGCGGGAGCGGTTGATTCCGCAGGAAGAAGGTGAATATGTTATCTGAAACTGGCGGAGCAATATTTGTAACTTCGGATAATACGAGCATTATTGAACTGGTTGAAAAAATGCTCGTTAATGAGTCTATGCAGCTTATTACGTCGATAAATCCGCAGCAGGCAGCGGTGGATTTTGATCGCTCATCCGCGGATGTCGTTTTATTGGCATTTGATGATCTTGATAAAGCGGAGGAAACCCTTCAACTGCTTACTCGTGATAGCCAACGCTTTCAAAAGCAGCAGCATCGCACCCTCACGCTGTGCAATAAAAATGACGTGCAGCGGGCATATGATCTATGCCGCAAACGCGACATCGATAATTACATCGTATTCTGGCCCCTGTCATTTGATCCGCCGCGGCTTGGCATGACGGTTCATCAGGCGTTTAATGAATTGGCGGATTGCCGAGACGCTCAGCAGCAAGCACTGGAGATGCTCAACCAGACTGAGAAACTTGCGGCACTTAGCGGTGCGCTCAATAGCCAGCTCAGTGAGAGTCATAACCATGTCGAAAAAGTGGAGCGCACGGTTGAGCAAACCGAACAAGACGTTTATGCCGCCATCGCCGAGACGTACCAGCAACTGCAAAACAAGCTAAAGGCAAACGGGTTACCGGAGGACTGGAGCCTTGTCCCGCCAGATGCCACGCAGATAAAGACTGAATTCAGTATGGTGACATCGGCGTTGCAGGATATTCGGGAAGTAAGCCAACAATTCGCCCAGACAAATACCCGTCATCAAATATGGGCGGATAAGTTAAGCCAGGCCGACGAATCTACGCGCTCGATACTGGTGGTGGACGATGACGAGTTTCAACGCAGTGTCATGCGTAGCATTCTGAAAAAAGAGAACTACCGGCTGGAGTTCGCCTGCAGCGGAGAGGAAGCCTTGCAAAAGCTGGTTAAATCTCCGCCTGACCTTATATTGATGGATATAGTGATGCCGGGGGTGAATGGGATAGAGACGACCCGCCAGATAAAGCACGATGTCCGCTTTATGCATATCCCTATTGTGATGATTACCAGTCACCACAATAGGGAGACGGTGGTCGAGTGCCTTAAAGCCGGGGCGGTGGATTTTGTCGTCAAACCCTATAACCGGGAGACACTCATCGCTAAAGTATCGGCGTCCTGTGAAATCGGTTATCAAATCAGTCACCAGCTTGCTGCCTCGTCGGCAAGCGTTAAGGGGTAATATCAGTACTCTTAAAAGGGTACAAAAAATTCTGTGCCATCTCTGGTGGAGATTTTAACGTGAGACGGACACAGAATTTCAATCGCCCCGCTGGCAATAACAGTGAGCGAGATAACCGTTTGTCTTGCCTCATGATTTAAACGCTAGAATCACATTTTTGCCATCCGGTTGATTTGTCCACAGCGCTGGTCAGAGTTACCGCGGCGCTATAGGCAGGCACTAACAGTGACACCTGCCATCAAGACAGAGGGTTGTGCGAAGCGGATACGAATCCCGTCAGGCGGGTTTTAGTTCGTTTAATTCATCAGGCAATCCGCGCCTTTGGAAAAAGGGGCCGCCCCGTGTGTTGGCCGCCCCTTCCAGTGTAACCGCTCAGTTAACTTGAGAGCCCTAGAAACGGTCAATCCGGTACGGCTTCAGATCGATCTCACTTTCACCTGTCGTGACCAATTCGGTGATGATACGACCGGTACGAGGGCCTAATACCAGCCCCATGTGCTGGTGGCCAAACGCATACAGCACATTGCTGTGGTCGGGGCTGCGACCAATCACTGGCAGACTGTCGCTGATCGACGGCCGGTGGCCCATCCACTTCACATGATCGGTGGTATCAATCTCTGGAAACAGGGTTTCGGCGTGATGCAGCAGACGGTCGCAGAAGTCGTAGTTAGGGTCGGCTTTCAGGCCACCAAACTCCACCAGACCGGCAAAACGAATACCGCCTTCCATTGGTGTTGCTACCAGTTTCCCAGCGGAGAACATGATCGGTGCATGCAGCTTGATGCCCGGGTTCTGGATCTGGACGTGATAACCACGCTCGGATTCCAGTGGGACTTTGTGACCCAGCTGTTCCGCCAGTTTGGCTGACCAGGCGCCGCCTGCGATGACCAGCTTATTGACCTGATAAATACCACGGTCGGTGACAACTGCTTCGGCCTGACCCTCTTTCAGCCTTATCTGTGAAACTTCACCGGTGATCAGCTCTCCTCCGTGCTCGACAAAATGTCTGGCCATGGTTTTCACCAACATGCCCGGATTCGGTGAAAAACCGTGGTTATGCAGGGAGACCGCAAAGTTAAAATCCGGTGAGACCGCACTTTCGCGTTGGTGAACCTCTTCGCTGCCCAGCAGATCGTACGTATTGCCATGCTGGCTGCGGGTATCCCACGCCAGTTTGTCGGCTTCAAATGCGGCTTTGTCTTTGTAGAGATAGTAATACGGTGCTGCTTTGGCATAGGCATCTGCCCCGGTCATTGCGGCTTGTTCCAGATGCAGGCGTGTGGCGTCTTTTAGCAGAGCCGCCAGTGACTGGCTGATATGACGGAAGCGCTGCATCCGCGTGTTGAGCGCAAACGAAGTGCCCCAGCAGGTGAGTTTGGGTAGGTAACCTAGAGGCAATGACAGCGGGCCTTGTGGGTCGAGCAGCATCTGCGGCAGTTGCCAGATAAAGCCGGGTGTTGCTACCGGAATGCAGCCACATTCGGCGAAGATGCCCGCATTCCCATGGGAGGTTGCGTCTGCTGGAGGCAGTTTATCGATCACGGCAACGCTTAAACCTTTGGCTTGTAACTGAACCGCACAGGAGATACCAATAATACCAGCCCCAATCACAGTCACATCGGGTGCTTGGCGTGTATTTGAGCTGCTCTCAGACGTCGGCTCGGATGGGTCTTGTGTAGCCATTTTGGCACGTTCTCCGGTCGTTTGCGGTGAATTTTGGCAGCGTTAGGCCCTGTCATCCGCAGACGACATATTGATTAATACAGAGGTGTTCTGGAAAAACGGGAGCGGCCCGGGGCAGCGCCCCGAGCAGGATTAGGTCATGAACTAACCGGGTGTTTGTTTCATATTTTCCGGC
>NZ_JBFGYC010000123.1:0-8381 GCF_041587635.1 Pontibacterium sp.
GCCGCGGGAGCCGAGCGACAGCAGGGCGGCGGTGGCGGTCTCGTCGTCCGCGGCCTCGAAGATGAGGACGCCGTCGTGGGCTCCCAGCGTCCAGTAGACGTCCTTGACCCGGACGCCGAGCTTCTTGACGTGGTCGGTGAATTCCCGCGAGCGCCGGGTGGTGTGCTGGATGTTGCAACACCAATGGGTATTGAAGAGCATAACGAAGATTTTGGTCAGACGCTCGGATATTGGGGTATGTCATCCGGTCCGTATCTTGTGTTGCCGTTATTTGGTCCCTCAAATGTCCGTGATACCGGGGGCTTAATTGTTGACTCGATTACGTCACCTATTTCAAATATTGAAGATGATTCTGCCCGATATGCAGTTATTGGTTTGCAGGCTATCGATACGCGTTCTGGTTTGCTGGAAGCAGAAAAGCTAATTACGGGTGATCGTTATACATTTATCCGTGATGCCTATCTTCAGCGTCGTGAGTTCTCGATCAATGATGGTCAGTCAGAAGACTACGATGACGAAAATTTCTAAGTCGGTTTTGGCTTATTGCATGTTGCTAGCATTAGGTTTAACTTGTTGACTCATGGATCGAAAGCGCCTGCCTTGGGGTGATTTATGAGTCACACCACTCAAAAAATTCTGATTGTTGATCATTCAACAGCACTAATCGACCGTATTTTTGATCTGTTGAATGAGTCCTCAATACTAGATCTGAGAGTATCAACCAGCTTTTCATTGTCTGATGCAAAGGAGAAGCTTGGTGATACGGATTTTGCTCTTGTGATCGCCCGGGTTCCCACAGCAAAGCAGTCACTGTGTCATGATCTGATTGAGCTCCACTCTCCCAACCCTGTTCTGGTTTTGCTGGATGACCCTGATGGTAGTGATGTATTTTCAGCGTTGCGCTTAGGCGCCTCTGATGTATTTGATGTGGTTGACGTTGCTCGACACAGTCAGGCGTTTTTAGACGCAGTCGAGCGTCTTATGGGATGGGCGCGTACGCTTGAAGAGAATCGGTTTTACCGAGAGGAGCTAGAGCAGAGCCTTTCTGAACTTAAAGCTGATCAGCAGGCTGCTTATCATATACAGCGTAATATGATGCCTGCAGAAACCATCGAAATTTGCGGGATTAAGGCTGAGCATCAGATTACCCCTTCGTTATACCTTAGTGGTGACTTTGTTGATGTAGTGCCGGTTGATGACCAGCGTATGGTTTTCTATCTGGCAGATGTCTCAGGGCATGGTGCTTCTTCGGCACTGGTGACCGTTCTGTTGAAGAACATGACGCAGAGTTTGGTGCGTGATTATAAAGATGTATCTCCAGATGAGCTCCCTTCGCTGGGTGATGTTTTGCAACGGATCAATACTGAGTTGTTAGAAACGGGCGTAGGCAAGCATTTGAGCATGTTTCTGGGGGCGATTGACCGAAATAGCGGGTTGTTGCACTATGCGGTCGGTGGGCATCATCCCATGCCGCTTCTGACGGATACGAGAGGGACTCGATATCTCGAAGGGAGAGGGATGCCAGTCGGTCTTTTTGAACAGCCAATCTATGACGAAAGATCAATCGAACTGGAGTCGTCCTTTCAGATAACCTTGTTCTCAGACGGTATTCTTGAGGTCTTGCCACAGAAAGATATCCTGTCCCGCGAAGAGTATGTTCGTGCTGTGGTGGATAATCTGAGAGGTTCCAGTCCGGAGAAGCTGAAGGCAAGTCTGACTGCCAGCTATAGTGGCGAGGCGCCTGACGACATAGCAATCATGACAGTTGTTGGATGGTAAGATGAAAGAGGGTTCTATCTTTTCTGCATGTGTGGACGGGCGCTATATCCTTAAGTTTGTGGGGGATGTGCGGCTGACTCTGTGTGCAACATTGGATTGTCATATCGAGGAGTCTCTGGCGAGTATTGAGGCTCAGGAGATACTAGTTGATCTGACTGAGGCAGAGGGAATTGATAGTACGTCGCTTGGTTTGATCGCTAAGCTGTCCATCAAGGCTTATGCTTTATCGTTACCTAAACCCACCGTTGTTTCGACAAATGAGAATATTACGCGCGTGCTGATGAGTATGGGCTTCGATCATATCTTTGTTCTTATTAGCGAGCTGCCTACTTGTCCAAGTGATCTTAAAAAGTTGTCATTTGTACAGGATTCTGAAGAATCGATCAGGATGCGAATTATAGCGGCTCACCGTATTCTTATTGACCTGAATGACTCTAATCGAGAAGCGTTTAAAGATTTGGTCAAAACGTTAGAGAAAAGCTAAAAATAGGAAAAATTCCTATATACAGTAATGAGCCAGAATCTATAAAATTGATTTCAGGAAATGGGGAAAGCAGAAGGATCTGTCAATTGCCAAGGATGTAATTTCCTCTCACTGCTTACGGAAAAGAGCGGTGACCGGCATGGAACGCTGGGGGAAAAAGCCCGGAGCTCGGAAGCTCACGGGCTTTTTTTTGTCCAAAATTTGCTTATGGACAGAGTTAAAATCTCAAGCGCTTATCAGTAAGTCTATTCAGCGCTTGAGAGGATATTCGTCTTACTGCTGGCTTAGCAGCGTTTCTAGCTTGACCTGGTCAATCGCAAAGGCGCGAATGCCTTGAGCGAGCTTTTCTGTCGCCATCGGGTCTTCGTTCAGCTCCCAGCGGAATGAGGCTTCATCCAATACAACCTTCGTGTCTTTACTGTTTGCTTGGGATGCGGAAAGCTGTTGGGTAAGCGTTGCATTTGTTTCGGAAAGTTCCTGCATTAGTGCAGGCGCGATCGTTAAGCGATCACAGCCGGATAATGCTTGGATTTCACCGATGTTGCGGAAGCTAGCACCCATTACAATCGTGTTGTAATTGTTGGTCTTGAAGTAGTTATAAATGCGAGAGACGGACTGTACGCCGGGATCATTCAGTCCGCTATAGTCCTGAGCATCAGTGTTGGCTTTGTACCAATCCAGAATGCGGCCGACGAACGGTGAAATCAGGTAGGCGCCAGCTTCTGCGCATGCTGCAGCCTGAGCGAAATTAAACAGCAGGGTCAGATTGCAGTTAATGCCTTCCTTCTCAAGCTGGCGTGCAGCTTCAATACCTTCCCAAGTTGAAGCGATTTTAATCAGAATACGCTCTTTGCTGATGCCGGCTTCGTCATACATGCGAATCAGTTTGTGGGCGCGTTCTACAGTCGCTTGGGTATCAAATGACAGACGTGCATCCACTTCCGTCGAGATGCGTCCTGGAATGATGTTCAGAATTTCACGGCCAATAGAAACGGCAAAGCGATCAGTCATATTACCCAGTAGTGCCTGATTATCGCCGCCCTGTTCTTGTGCCCAGGCTTTTGCTTCGGTCAGAAGTGGTGCGTAGTCGGGTAGGGAGGCAGCTTTTAGCAGCAGCGATGGGTTGGTTGTCGCATCTACGGGTTTAAATGTGCGAATGGCCTCTATATCGCCGGTATCGGCAACAACAGTGGTCATTTTTTTTAGTTGATCGAGTTGGCTTTCCATTTCGTATTTGTCCTGCAAAGTTAATCTGGAATTAAATCCAGTGCTTCTTTAAGTGTATTGATGGAAGCACCAGGTTTATGGGCATTTTCGCTCAGGTAGCGACGGAACTGACGTCCGCCGCGCTGTGCATGAAATAGTCCGAGCAAATGCCGTACCACGTGGTTTAAGTACCGGCCATCGTTGAGCTGTGCGTCAATATAAGGCAGCATCGCTTCGATAACGGCTTTTCGCTGCTGTGGTGTTGAATCTGCGTTATACAGTCGGTTGTCGACCTCAGCCATCATGTAAGGGTTCTGATACGCTTCGCGTCCAACCATGACGCCATCGAGCTGCAGCAAATGTTGTTCGCACTCCTCAAGGGTTTTGATGCCGCCATTAATAATGATTTCAAGCTCGGGAAATTCCCGTTTGAGTTGATATACCCATTCATATTTTAACGGCGGAATGTCCCGGTTTTCTTTCGGGCTCAATCCCTGAAGAATGGCTTTGCGGGCATGAACAATGAAGGTTCTGCAGCCTGACTGTTTAACGATGTCCACAAAGTTATGAAGTTCTTCATAGCTGTCCATGTCGTCAATGCCTAAGCGGTGTTTGACTGTCACGGGGATATCAACAACCGATTGCATCTTGTGGAGGCATTCTGCAACTAAATGTGGGTGTGCCATCAGACAAGCGCCGATCATGTTATTCTGCACACGATCGCTTGGGCAGCCGACATTTAGGTTAACTTCATTGTAACCCCAGTCTTCCGCCATTTTTGTACACTGAGTGAGGTCTTCGGGATTGCTGCCACCGAGTTGCAGAGCTACCGGTTGTTCTTTCGGATCAAACTGCAAAAAGCGTGCTTCATCTGCATGAATCAGGGCGCCGGTGGTCACCATTTCAGTGTACAAAACGGCGTGCTGGCTTATCAGGCGGTGGAAGTATCGGCAGTGCCGGTCCGTCCAATCCATCATCGGGGCAACGCAGAAGCGGCGATCCAGTGTATCCCGCGCGGTGTGTGGCTTAGAGCTTGATTCTATAGGGTTATTCAAAGTCGGTTCTACTGCTGTTGTGAGTCTGAGTATTGGGGATACCCGAAGGGTATTGTTCAGACGTAGTCTTAACTCTTAGTAGGATAAAGATATCCAGCTACATTATGGAGTCGATTATACACGTAGGGCCAAATTGATTCGACTTTGCATCCGGCCCGCTATCGGAGGCATACACTGCGGGTGTATCTCCAAATGCCACATTTAAAACTCCTGAAGTATTAACGACACCTTTACCTCAGGCAATCACCTATGTTGGCTTTGATAAGCCCCTGTTTGGGTTAGGCGGTGGCAGCGATGCGTACGGCGCGTCCCTTTTTAAATGGTTCAAGTATCTCTACTTGAAAACCGCAGTGTTGCAGCATAAAGCTAAGATCTTCAGGGGTGTAGCGGTTATGCTCGAGAAAGTGCTGAAAGCTGTCTTCAAGCTGATCGCGCTCAAGTTGGGTGGCGTCTGGGTGTTTGTGGGTGAGATAGCTCTCTAGCGGTTGGCGTACCATATCGATCAGGATGAGGCGGCCGCCGGGTTTAAGCCACTGTTTCACCTGCTTGAACAGCAAGATGGGTTGGTGTAGCTCGTGAATCAGCATATTGGCGATGCAGGTATCAATGCTGCCTTGCTGGAATAGGCTGGAGGGCGCGTTGAGATCGTCGACAATGATATAGCCATTAGAGGGCAGTTCCACCATCCGCTCCAGCATGTAGGGTGCACACTCGATACCGGTGGTTGTAAGATCGGGAAAGCGTTGTGCCATCGTTTGGATGAAGAGGCCAATACCTGCGCCCAGATCCACTACGTGCCCGTCGGCTGGCAGGATTTTTTCAGTCCACTGATACCAAAATCGCCAGAAGCTCTCATCGTGATTTCGAGTGTGGCTGTCTTGGGTGCGTTGTGCCGCCAGATGTCCATCACCACCATGGTGAGTGAGTAGATAAGATTGGGTGTGCTCTAACTGAATGCTCATATCGATATATCAGTGAATGCTTATTTAATGTGATTGTATGTGGCTTTAATGCTGCATGCTATAACTGATTTTTTCCTTGAGATGTTCTGGGTAGTCGTTTTAGTACTTCAGGGTTTTACTTGTATATCTATTGAATTAGAAAGGAGTCGTGATGGAGAAGAATACGGGTTTGATGCGTTTGTATTATGCATCCTGCTATTCGATGAAGGGGATCAAAGCTGCGTTCGCAAATGAGCCTGCTTTTCGATATGAAGTTTATGCCTCCGCAATCTTGTTTCCGCTTGCATGTGTGGTGGCACAAAACGCTTATCAGTTTGCAGCGTTGATTGGGGTTTGTCTGATCGTACTGGCGATGGAATTGCTGAATACAGCCATTGAGGCGATTGTGGATCGTGCAGGCACCGAGTTCCATGCGCTTGCTGGCGTTGCTAAAGATACGGGTTCTGCTGCTGTACTGATGGTTTTATTAGTGGCCGGTTTGGTTTGGGGCGCTGTTCTCTGGGAAAACTACGTCTAATATCAGTGTGTCGCGCGGATTTCTGTTGTGGTATTCGCCGCAACAGTTTTTCCCCTGACAGACTGCAGGTATAATCTCCACTTTCTATTTTTGCATTCGATCAACAAGGACTCCAATGACTGTTCGTACTCGTGTTGCGCCATCTCCAACGGGTGATCCCCACGTTGGTACTGCCTATATCGCTCTGTTTAACCTGGCGTTTGCTCGTCAGCATCAGGGGCAATTTATCCTGCGAATTGAGGATACCGACCAAACCCGCAGTACTGCAGAGTCTGAACAGACTATTTTGGATTCCATGCGTTGGTTGGGTCTGGAGTGGGATGAAGGTCCTGATGTCGGTGGTGAGTTTGGCCCATACCGTCAGAGTGAGCGTAAAGATATCTATGGCGATTACGCGCAGCAGCTGCTGGATTCCGGTAAGGCTTTTTGTTGTTACCGTACCGCTGATGAGTTGAATGAGCTACGTGAAGCGCGCCGCGCATCTGGTAAGCACACTGCGCTGAAGGAAAGTGATCTGGCACTGCCTGATGATGAGGTCGCTCGTCGTCAGTCTGAAGATGCACCGTACGTTGTGCGTATGCGTGTTCCTGAGGAAGAGGGGGCGTGTGTTGTTGATGATATGTTGCGTGGCCCGATCGAGCTGGACTGGGGCATGGTTGACTGCCAGATTCTGCTGAAATCGGATGGTATGCCAACCTATCACCTGGCAAATGTTGTCGATGACCACCTGATGGAGATCACTCACGTTATCCGTGGTGAAGAGTGGATCTCTTCTGCGCCGAAGCACAAGTTATTGTACGAATACTTTGGCTGGGATATGCCGAAGTTGTGTCACATGCCTCTGCTGCGTAACCCGGACAAGTCTAAGCTGTCCAAGCGTAAGAACCCGACCAGCATCCTGTACTACAAGCGCATGGGCTTTATGCCAGAAGCGCTGTTGAACTATTTGGGTCGTATGGGTTGGTCCATGCCGGATGAGCGTGAGAAGTTTACGCGTCAGGAGATGATCGATCACTTTGATATTCAGCGTGTGTCGTTGGGTGGTCCGGTCTTTGATCAGGAGAAGCTGAGTTGGCTTAACGGTACTTGGTTGCGCGAAGACCTTAGTCCGGAAGAGTTTGCACAGCGTTATGTTGATTGGGGTTTAAACCCTGAATATCTGATGCAGATTCTGCCGTTGATCCAGCAGCGTGTAGAAACCTTCTCTGATGTTGCGCCATTGGCGGGTTTCTTCTTGTCGGGTATGCCAAACCTGACGTTGGAGCACTTTGAGCATAAGGCACTTCAGCAGGAAGATGTCAGCCGTATTCTTCAATTTACGGTTTGGTATCTGGACTCTGAGCGTCATTGGTCTAAGGACCGTCTATTCCAGAACCTGAAGCAGGTATCTGAAGCATTGGGATTCAAGTTGCGCGACTTCCTGTTCCCGCTGTTTATTGCGATTGCCGGTACAAATCAAACCGTATCCGTGATGGATTCCATGGAGATTCTGGGCCCGGATATCAGTCGTGCTCGTATGCGTAGTGCATTGAATCTGGTAGGTGGCCCATCTAAGAAGCAGGCGAAGAAGTGGGACAAAGAGTTCCGCGCTCTGACTGAGGCGTTGGGTGTATAAATAGCCCTTACTGCTTGATAAAAAGGCTCATCGTACGATGGGCCTTTTTTGTGTGAGAAATAACTATTTGAAAGTAAAAGAGAATCGCCGGTCGGTTTTTGTAATGAAGCGCTTGACACTGCTGTCAGGCGTGATTAATATACACCTCGTTTTTAGGACGGGGCCTTAGCTCAGCTGGGAGAGCGGTTCGCTGGCAGCGAACAGGTCAGCGGTTCGATCCCGCTAGGCTCCACCACTCCTGAATCCCAATTCATCCGAGATCATCCGTAAGCCAGCAATTTTGCTGGTTTTTTTGTCTATACTCCTTGTTAGTTTGTCCGTTTACGTCCGCTTACATCCGTAAGTTTTGGGGGTAGATGTGGGGGTATATGTATAGTTCTTTACTTTCAATGCCTCAACATACCCCCAATCGCTTTCGGTAATACGCAGGTGATTGCATGAAGTTGACTAATACCCAAATTAAGCAGGCAAAAGCTAGGGAAAAGGACTTTAAGCTGAGTGATGGGCGGGGGCTATATCTGCTGATAACCAAGACCGGTTCAAAGTACTGGCGCTTGAAATATCGTTTTGCAGGTAAAGAGAAGCTGCTTTCCATCGGGGTCTATCCAGAAGTTACCTTAAAAAAGGCTCGTAAGGCGACCACTGAGGCGCGGGAACTGTTGGAACAGGGTATAGACCCGTCGCAGGCTAAAAAATCCAGGAAGGTTGAACTGACGCAAGCGCAGGCCAACAATCTGGAAATGATCGCCCGAGAATGGCACAA
>NZ_JBFGYC010000124.1:0-8268 GCF_041587635.1 Pontibacterium sp.
ACTGTCTGCATTCCCACGCGGGAGCGTGGGAACGAGGTAAATCGCTTACTCTGCGCAAACACACCTCTGGTTCCCGCGGTCCTCCGTGGGAATCCATATCGAGGGTTCCGGTAAGTACGGTGCTGAAATTAAGTACTGTCTGCATTCCCACGCGGGAGCGTGGGAACGAGGTAACCACCCACCCTGAGCGAACACACCTCTGGTTCCTACGGTCCTCCGTGGGAATCCATATCGAGGTTCCAGCATGTACGGGGAGATAATGCATTCCCTCTAAAATAACCTCACAATAGGCACCTCCAACCCAGCAGGAATCAAGACACATGACACCTCGTTTAATGAAAGCCATCGTCACTATGGGCAATGGTGGGTACGACAAGCTGGTCTACAAAGATGTTGCCATTCCTGCCGTTCAGCCGGGTGAAGTGCTGGTTAAGGTGCTTGCCGCCGGGGTGAACAATACCGAGATCAATACCCGATTGGGTTGGTATTCCTCATCGGTGACGGAGTCCACAAACGAAACTTCAGATGAAGATGGCGCTCTACAAAGCTCGGACGGTGGCTGGAATAAAGAGACCCCCTTCCCGTTTATTCAAGGGACCGATTGCTGTGGTCGGGTTGTCAGTGCCGCCGATAACGTAGACTCCGATCTCCTCAACAAACGCGTGTTAGTCCGCCCGTGCACCCGCGAGTCCGACTTCAGCTCGCTGGATAATATCTGGATGGGCTCTGACTTTGACGGGGCCTTCGCACAATATGTAAAAGTCCGTGCCAGTGAAGTGTTCCCGATTACTTGTGACTGGACGGATGCCGAGCTGGGTACGATTCCTTGCGCATACGGTACGTCTGAAAACATGCTGCACCGAGCACAGTTAAAAGCGGGTGAAACGGTACTAATCACTGGCGCCTCAGGGGGTATCGGGTCTGCAACGGTGCAACTAGCGAAGCGCAGAGGCGCGAAAGTGATTGCGGTCGCGGGGAAAGAGAAGCTCGAAGCCGTCGCCAAAATCGGTGCTGATATCCTGTTAGATCGCTCCGCAGATCTGCTGGACGAGCTAGGTGGACAATCCGTTGATGTGGTGGTGGATAACGTTGCTGGCGACGAATTTCCCACCATGCTCAAGGTCTTAAAACGGGGTGGCCGACTGGTATCCTCGGGCGCAATTGCAGGACCGATTGTCGATCTGGATATGCGTGATATGTATCTCAACGATATCACTTTGATCGGCACAACCGTGTGGGACGAACCGGTATTCCCCAACCTTGTACGATACATCGAACAGGGTGAAATCCAGCCGTTATTGGCGAAGACGTTTCCGCTGTCTTCTATTGCAGAAGCACAGCAGGAATTTCTCCAGAAAAAGCACGTGGGTAAGTTTGTACTGATTCCGCCGTCGGACCAAAACTAAACTACCCTCCACTGCTCTGTAGTCCTGAGTAATGTATACATCGTCAGCACAGAGAGCGGATAAAGCCATATCCGCCTCTCTTTACTACAGACCGCATTACTAGAGACACGAGAGCATTCTCATATTAAGATACATTTCATAGAAATTATTCTTCCACTGGAATAGATCATGGAATTTATCGCCCTGCGCACCTTTCAGGCCGTCGTTGAAGAAGGCGGTATTCTGTCAGCGTCCCGTAAGCTCAATACCGTTCAGTCCAACGTCACCAACCGGATCAAACGTCTGGAGGAAGAGCTAGGCTCAGAACTGTTCTACCGCAAAGGCCGAGGCTTAGAACTCGCCCCCTCCGGGAAAGTATTGCTGGAATACACCCGTCAGCTCCTACAGCTGGAATCCCGCGCAGGAGCCGCTGTCCGTCAGGTGGGTGAACAAAGCGGCGAACTGCGTATCGGTTCGATGGAGTCTTTTGCCGCCCTGCGTTTGCCGCCACTGCTGAAATCCCTGCGTGAGGCCCACAACGGTGTGGATCTGTTTGTACAGACCGACCGTTCCGGCGAGTTGGTCAATCAGGTTTCCAACCATAAGCTGGACTGCGCCTTTGTCGGCGGGCCGGTGAACCATCCTGACCTGATTGCGGTTGAAGTCTTGCAGGAAGAGTTGGTACTGGTGCGCGCCAAACACAACCGACAAGAGCAGCTGCCCCTGATTCTGTTCCGTGAAGGCTGCGCATACCGTGCCCGCTCGCTCGCATGGCAACGTGAAGCCGGATACCAGACCGATGATACGATGGAGTTGGGCACGCTGGACGGTATTCTGGGCTGCGTGGCGATGGGACTGGGCTGCACGCTGATGCCGCGCTGGATTGTGACCAACAACCGCCACTGTGATGACCTTGAGATTGAGACCATCGCCCCTCATCTGGCGAACATCCCCACCACCCTGATCTACCACCGCAACAGCTTACCGATGAAAGCGATTGATACCCTGATACAACAAGCGCAGGAACAAAAGATGCCAGGAGACGATTAAACCCTACCGATAAAACTAGTTGCATATACAACCACCCTATTCTAAGCTGCGCTTATGTTTGAAGAATGCCTGTATTTTAATAGTAATGCGCTGGCCCGCGCGGTGACCAAAATCTGGACGGATGCCTACAAAGTATTCGACCTGTCGCCACCGCACGCCTTTCTGTTACGGCTGGTGTTAGCAAAACCGGGGCTGCTCCCGCGTGAGCTGGCGGCTGAGCTCAGTTTATCCCGCTCCACGATTACTCGATTTCTGGACAGCCTGGAAAAACGGGAGCTACTAACCCGCAAACCTGCGGGTACAGATGGTCGTGAGTTGCAGGTATTTCCCACCCACAACGCACAAGCAATCCATCAGCAGCTAGATGCTACAGGCGCAGAACTCACCCGCCAGATGCGCGCGCTGATTGGCACTAACGATCTGACCACAATGGTTGCCGATATACGCAAGGTTCAAATGATGCTCGACAACAGTTGAGCTTTTATTTAGCCATATAATTGCATATACAACTATATGACTAAACTCACAAACGGAAAGGAGTTCGACCATGCCTTACATCAACATTCGTGTGAACCAACCGCTGACTCAGAAAACACGCCAGGCACTGCAGAAATCCACCACTCAACTGATGGATGAGCTGATGGGAAAACGTCGTGAAGTGACCATTGTACAGATTGAGGAAAGCATCCCTGAACATTGGTCAGTGAATGCGGAATCTCTGGACCTATCAGCCCCCACCGCTGCCTATGTGGATATCAAAATCACGGCGGACACCAACAGCGCAGAGGACAAAAGCCGGATGATCCAGCAAACCATCTTCATGTTGCGTGAACAGGTTGGTGCCTTGCAGGAAGCCTGTTACGTGGTGATCGACGAGATTCCGGCGATGAATTGGGGCTACAACGGCCAAACACAAGCTGCGCGGGCCGCAAACCGCCTTTGATCAACCTTATGCAAACGGCTGATACCGGGCTGGAAAATGCTCAATCAGCCAGTCCGCCAGCGTCCTTACTCGATTCAGTTGGTAACGGGCGGGCGGACAGATGAGTGAGAGTGGCGTGGTCTGACGCCATTCGGGTAACACCTCCACCAAGGAGCCCTCACGCAATGCGACGTTCACATAAGGGTCGGCCAAGCGCGCCACGCCGAGCCCCTGCTCTGCGGCCCGACACATCACCCGTCCGTTGGCGATCTGAAACCCTCGGCTGGCCTGAATACGCACCTGCTCATCCGGTTTTACAAACAACCATTCGCTGACACTGCCATAGATCAGCGGTAACTCGCGCAGGTCATTGGGATGCTGGATAGCACCCTGTTTTGTCAGAAACTCAGGGCTGGCGACATACCGCGTGGTAATGACGTGTAACCTGCGCGCGATCAGACTGGAATCGGGTAGTTCACCCATGCGCATCACCAGATCGTACTGACTCTCGATCAGGTCCACGCGCTGACTGGAGAAGTCCAGACTGACATCGATCTGTGGATAGGTTTGCTGGAACTCGATCAGCATGGGTGCTATCAGCTCCTCACCGATCAAGCCACCCACCGAGTTCATATGAATAGTGCCACTCAGTGCCTGGGTCGATTGGGTTGCCCATTCACGGGCGTTGTCCAGCTGATTCACACCCGCGCGACACTGCTCGTAATACCCCTGCCCAATCTCGGTCAGGCGCAGAATACGGGTCGTGCGATACAGCAGCTGCACGCCTAAGGTTTTTTCCAGTGCCGTCACCTGCTGACTGAGGCTGGCTTTTGACATCCCCAGTGCCTCCGCCGCAGCGGTAAAGCTGCCATGTTCGGCCACGGCGATAAATGAGCGGATACCACTCCAGTGAATATTGTTCATGATTTTCTAACAGTAATTTCAGATTAGGCGTATTTATCAAAATAACCCAATCCTTAAAATCTCTCCACATCGCTGAACGTTCAGCACTGTTTTTAAACCCTCGCTCAAGAGACAGGAGAGACACCATGAACAAACCATTGATCGTGATTACCGGCGCCAGCTCAGGTATTGGCGCAGCGACCGCTCAGGCATTTAGCCATGCAGGCCACCCTCTCCTGTTGCTGGCGCGTCGTATTGATAAACTCGAAGCACTGGCACTGCCAAACACCTTGTGTACACAGGTTGATGTGACTGACCGTGCAGCGGTGAACAGCGCAGTTCAGCAAGCCGAAGCACAATACGGTGCAGCCGATGCGCTGATCAATAATGCCGGTGTGATGTTACTGGGCCAGCTGGATCAACAGGACCCAAGCGAGTGGCAGCGGATGTTTGATGTGAATGTGATGGGCCTGCTGAATGGCACTCAGGCTGTGTTACCGGCGATGAAGGCTCGACGTGGCGGCACGATTATCAACATTAGCTCAGTGGCGGGCCGCAAAACCTTTCCGGGTCATGCCGCCTATTGCGGTACAAAGTTTGCGGTTCATGCGATGAGCGAGAATCTTCGAGAAGAAGTGGCCGATGATAATGTGCGGGTGATTACCATCGCACCGGGTGCGGTAGAAACCGAGTTGCTGTCACACACCACCTCCGATGAAATCATCGAAGGTTACGAAAGCTGGAAAGAGAGTATGGGCGGCGCCATCACACCAGCGGATATTGCCCGAGCAACGTTGTTTGCCTATCAGCAGCCACAAAATCTCTGCATCCGTGAGATCGTATTGGCCGCCACCCGCCAACAACCTTAACGCAGCGCTTAAATAACATCCTCCCTGACCTCCAACATATGGGTCAGGGTGGTTTTTAACTTCAGGGGTTTCACCGGTTTATTCATCAGCATGTAACCCAATTCGCGGATCTCTTCTTTGAGTTCTTTGCAGTAGTTCGCGGTGATCATCAGGACCGGAATCTTATGGCTGAGCATACTACACACCTCTTCTGCGGCATCGATTCCGTTCTCACCGTTGTCCAGATGGTAATCAGCAATCAACAGATCAACCGGCGTGCTCGCCGGATCAATCTTCGCCGTCAGGTCATCGACCGACAACGCTGTCGTCACCTGACAGCCCCAGCCTGTGAGCAGGGTTTCCATCCCCTGACAGATCGCCCGGTCGTTATCGATAATCCAGATACGTGCGTCCTGCAAACGCTCCAGACGCTGAGGCAGATTCGGCCCGTGTAACTCATCTGCTGACGGGAGTTTGTTGCCATACGGGACTTCAACGGAAAAGACCGAACCGGCCCCTTCGACAGATTCCACATGGATAGGATGCTCCAATACACGGGAGATCTTATCCACAATCGCCAACCCCAGACCGAGACCTTTATCCTGCCCACAATGGGTGTGCTTAAGACGCTTAAATTCCTGAAAGATCTCCTGCTTTTTCGTCGCAGGAATCCCTTCACCGGTATCCCATACTTGCAGTTCCAATCCGTGCTGACGGCGACGACAGCCCAGCAGAATCCGGCCGGACTCGGTGTAACGAATGGCATTGGAAAGAAAGTTGCGCAGAATCCGCGCCAGCAATTGCGAATCGGAGCTGATCACCGCATCACAGGCTACGAAGTGCAGATCCAGGCCTTCGCTCTGGGCAATCTGGCGGTACTCGTTGGCGATGTTTTCCAGCAGATCGCTGACCTTAAACGAGATCACATCCGGTACCACCACGCCTGCATCCAGCTTGGAGATATCCACCAGTGTACTGAGCAGCGACTCCACATCTTCTAACGAGTTAGACACTGAGTGCACCAGAGACTGGGTTTTCTGCTCCATCTCTTGCTCAATCAATGCGCTGGTAAACAAACGCGCGGCGTTGAGTGGCTGCAACAGGTCGTGACTGACCGCAGCAAGGAACTTAGTTTTCGACAGATTGGCCCGTTCCGCTTCCTGACTGGCTTCACGCAGACGGGATTCAATCAGTGAGCGTTCGTTAATCTCCAGACGTAACTGCTGATTCAGGTGGGTCAGTTCGGAGGTACGCTCTTTAACCCGCTGCTCCATCATCTGATAGGCCTGACGCAACTCTTCACCAGTACGGATACGTTCAGTGATATCGCGGATCATCACGAAGCAACCCAGCGGCTTATCATCTGCATCGAGGTTGGGCACATAGGACTTCAGCAGAATACGTTCTTCGCCCACGAGGTTGGGTTCACTCATCTCAAAGGTGACGCACTCTCCCGCCATCGCCCGCTGAAAATAGGGCGTGAGCGTCTTCATCTGTGCAGCGTCATGCACTTTGGTAATCAGCTCACCGTTCAATGCGCCACGAGGCTGCCCATACCACTCGTCATACACCTTGTTGGTGAATTGATAGCGTTCATCCTGCCCAACGTAACAGATCATCGCCGGTACATTATCGGCAATCAGGCGAATCCACTGCTCACTCTCACGTAACGTTTCAGCATATTGATGGCGTTCGGTAATGTCGGTATAGGTGTTCACGAAACCACCGGATGGCATCGGATGGGTGCGCACCTCAATCACTTTGCCATTGTGCTCACGCTGTTCAGACGCCACCACTTTACCCTGCTGGGCGGCCGATAAAGCATGCTGCAGAATGTTCTTATGCGACACCATCAGAGCGGCGTACGGAGGGCGTTCTTCAGCGGTCGATTCTTCCACACCGGTCAGCTCCAGGAAGCGATCGTTCCAGACCTCCAGCACACCTTCATGATTCACCAGCGCCACACCCTGCGATAAGTTATCCACTGTCGCCTGTAGCAGTTTGCTCTTCTGCTCCAGCGCCAGCTCCCGGATCGCGGTTTCACGCGCCTTCAGCTCAGAGATATCGGTATAGAGCACCACTAAGCCGCCATCCATCGTGCTGCGCTGGCTCATCTGGAACCACTTACCGTTGCTCAGGCGGAACACTTTGCTGGAGCTGCTGTTTTCGCTGAATGTCTCTGCGATCAGGCCCGACTCGTGACCCAGATCCCAGATATCCTGAATGGTAATGCCCGTCTGAATTTCGACACGCACATCGTTCCAGATATCGCTAAATTTATTGTTAAACAACACCACCCGTCGCTCGGCATCAAACAGGACAAAGGCATCAGAGATACTGTCGATGGCATCGATCAGGCGTTGATGGGAGATGGCGGCTTGCTGATTGGCGTCTTGCAGTTTTCGGTTAGTGGCTTTCAGATCAGAGAGCGCGGCATTCAGGGCTTCAGTCCGTTCTCGCACCTGCTCGGCCAGTACCACGGAATGTTCAAACGCTGCGTAGGGGTTCGCCACCTGAGAGCTACCGGATTCAACCCGCTCAATCAGCACATTGTTGATCCGTTTGAGTTTGGCGTTCTCCTGCTCCAGCTCTGCCAGCCTCTGCTGCAACTGATCTGCCGTTTGCCCCTGTTGCTGAGCCTGCTTCAAAGATTCATTCATGGCCGTCACCCTGTGGGCACTGACCAATCGCCACACCGGTAAAGGTTTGGTTTACATGCATCCCGGCATTTTGTTCACCGTAGGTGTTAAAACCGACCACCTTATTGCGCCTTAGGATCTCGGATACTTCATCACGAATACCCGACAGCTCAATCTCCAGACGGCGCAGGAAGCAGTCGCAGCCAATGATGATCTGTGGCTCTCCCACCTCCTCCTTGATGCCGGCCAGCTCTTTCTCCAGATTAGGGATAATCGGTCCCGGCTCCATCACCGTCATGACGATGCCTTTCTCAACCGCACAGTAGAACGTCAGGCTCAAGTCGTCGTTAACCTGCTGGATAGAACGAACGAAATATTCGTCACCCAGCTTCACCGCAATGGGATTCAACGCAAACACTTCGTGGTTGAGGTCTTCCAGCGTAAGCCCAATCGCACGGGCATACTCCAGCGCGGCGGGTTCAGCATTCAGTTCCAGTACACAACGTCCATCCGGGTCCGCA
>NZ_JBFGYC010000125.1:0-8254 GCF_041587635.1 Pontibacterium sp.
ACCCAGGATCAACATGAAAGCCTGAGACATTTATCAGTCCTCTAAATTTCAGTTTTGATTTCATCGAGATGAAGGCCATAGCATGATTCGGCATAGAAACTGATTCTTTCGTAAGAAGAAAGCCAAACTGCCCAGCGGGTATTGCTATATGATCACCTTTCTCTAGCTTAACAGCTGTATGTGTAGAAGGGTTTGAGACTTTATGATCGGGGGTAATGTAGGCTTCTTCACCCACGGTTAGCGTATAAGCAGAACAATCAATCTTTTCTTTCTTGAAGTCACTACCAAAAATCACTGGTAAACGTAATTCTAATGTTTCACCACTCCAAAATGCCATCTTCCATAATCCTTTTCATCAACTTTCATGTAAAACGATATAGCTATATCAGCACGACATTCTATAGACCAAATTTGCCAAGTACTAGGATGCCCATCCATATCTACTATGTCACTGGCGTCCATCTATAAATGACGGGGTATACAACCATTCATATCCACTGAAGGAATGACAAGATTGTAGCTTTCTACTTAGATTGAACATTTTTTCCAGAAGGCGCTTTACGCTTTCTCCTTTTACGCTGCGCAGGGTTCTTACCCAATCCTTTCAGGCTCTGAAAGTCAGCTTCATCCACTTCGCCAATTAACTGTTTCAATCCAGCAGTGAGCGGCTCAATAAATTGTCCATATTTCAGCCTTTTTTGGCTGATATCTTCGAGCTGTGATTCCCAATGTGCGGTCATATCAGGTTTGGAAGCACTGTCGGGCAGTGCATCCACCAAACCTCCACCCGCTGCGGTGGCACGAATTGCTTGTCCTTCCCGGGTTAGAAAACCACGCTTAAACAACAGTTCGATAATGCCGGCACGGGTTGCTTCCGTTCCCAGCCCGTCAGTGTCTTTCAGCACTTTTCGAATATCGCTGTCGGTAACGTAACGGGAAATACCGGTCATCGCAGCAAGCAGCGTGGCATCCGTAAAGTATTTGGGTGGCTGGGTGATCTTCTCTACTACTTCACCGCGCTCAGAATGAAGGTTCTGACCTTGGCTCAGGGCTGGCAGAGTCTGATGCTCCGCTTCATCTTTGTTGGGTGTTTGTTTGCCCAGCAATATTTTCCAACCCTGCTCTAAGGGTTGTCGGGCGGTCGTTGTAAAACGTCCGCCTTCAATCATCACCTCAACCTTGGTCTCAAAGTAACGATAAGCTGGTAGAAACTGATAAAGATACTGACGGGCAACCAGTTCATAGATCTGTCGTTCCGCTTTACCCAAGCGCCCCAAATCACTGGTTTTTGCAGTTGGAATAATCGCGTGGTGCGCATCAACCTTTTTGTCGTTCCAGGCTTTGCTTTTTTGTGCCGGATTCAGCATCCCCTGCGCTTTTTCGAACTCAGTACAGTTACTGTTGATGGCGGAGATAACCGAAGCAGCCTGAGCATGCTGCTCCACCGGAAGGTAGCGGCTGTCGGAACGCGGATAGGTGATCAGCTTGTGCTTTTCATACAACGCCTGACAACCGTCCAACACTTGCTGTGCACTCATGCCAAAACGTTTTGCCGCATCAATCTGCAACGAGGACAAGCTGTAAGGCAGCGGCGCGGCTTGTTGTTTCTCTTTCTGCTCTAGCTTGCTCAGCAGCGCTGTTTTATCAGTGATCCGGTTAGCGACGTTCTCAGCCAGTGGACGGGACAAGACACGTCCATCTTCATCCTGATAGGGCCGACACGCCTCGCTCGGTTGCCATTTTGCGGTAAAACGCGCCCCGTCTGGCGTCATCAAGTGGGCAATCACTTCATAAAACGGTTTGGGCTGAAATGCTTCAATTTCCCGATCCCGCCGTACAACTAATCCCAAGACGGGTGTTTGCACCCGCCCGACAGACAATACACCGTTATATCCGGCTTTCTGACCCTGCAGCGTATACGCACGGGTCATATTCATGCCGTACAACCAGTCGGCCCTTGAACGTGCCAGCGCCGAAGTGGAAAGCGGAATGAAGTCGCGGTTTTCACGTAAACGACTGAGCGCACGTTTCACGGCAGGCGGGTTGAGATCGCTAATCAGACAACGCTGAATGGTCGCTTTTTTTGCTGCGGGCAACCCGATGAACTCGATCACCTCATCCACCAGCAACTGTCCTTCGCGGTCGGGATCACCCGCATGGACCAGTTGATCGGCTTCCTTCATCAACTTACGGATGACACTGAGCTGCTTGCGGGTTTTGGGTTTAGGCTTGAGCTGCCACTGATCAGGGACAATAGGCAGGCTTTCCAGCGTCCATTTTTTATAGGCGGGATCGTAAGCATCCGGCTCAGCCTGCTCCAGCAAATGACCGATGCACCAGGTCACTACGTCACCATTACCTGCGCGTACAAAGCCTTCTCCCTTTTTGTGTGGCTTAGGAAGCACATCAGCGATGGCTCGCCCGAGGCTGGGTTTTTCTGCAATGTAGAGGATCATGGGATTCGCCAGATACTTACTGTATATAAAAACAGTAATTTAGCGAACTTTAGGTACGATTTCCAGTATCAGTCTGATTGGCGGGATTCTTCCATCTTGACCATCAACCAGTCACGGAAAGATTCCATACCATATGTCGGCTGCCGTTTATTGGAATACACTAGATAGAAATCTCGCGCCGACTTCAGTACGACATCAAAAGGCTGCACCAACTGACCGTACTGAACCTCGCGATCTATAAGCTGGCTATCCGACAATGCCACCCCCAACCCTTCCATCGCAGCATTCAATGCGAGTGAGGTATTTGAGAATGTCAGACTCTTCTGATCCCGTGACCATCCAACCCCCTCCTGACGCAACAGCTGATTCCACTCCTGACTGCGACTGGAGACATGAATCAGCGTGTGCTCTCTCAAATTCTGAAGGGTTTTCAGACGCCCCTCTTCCAATAAAAGCGGACTGCACACCGGCATGATGGCCGAATGACGCATAAAGTGAGCTTCTACCCCTTTCCAGCGGCCGTCACCAAAATAGATCCCCATATCCGTGTCGGAGTGCTCAAAATCGATCGCGCCCGATAATGTACTTAAACGCAACTCCACATCGGGATACTGTTTCTGAAAATCAGCCAATCGGGGAACCAGCCAACGCGTCAGAAAAGCCGGAGCAACGGCGATGTTTACAGCGCCCACGTTAGGCGATGCCATGAGCCGGCGGGTAGCACTGTCCACCTCATCCAGCGCCAGCTGAATCGCAACCAGATACTTTTCCCCCGCCGTGGTGAGAAACACTTTGCGTTTTTCGCGCCGAAACAGAGGCATGCCCAAAAAAGCTTCCAGGGCTTTAACTTGGTGGCTCACCGCTGAGGGTGTCACAAATAGTTCGTCAGCAGCCTGATTAAAGCTGCCGAGTCGGGCGGCCGCTTCAAAACTGCGCAACGCATTCAGGGGGGGCAAGCGTCTGATAACTCTCTCCAGCGATCTCAGATATATACCGAGACCCACATTGGTGAATTTTTCTAATCAATAAGCTGAAAAACTGTCGTTTGTTTAGCAGCCACATAGACTTTAGTATAAACCCCATCAACTGACTGATCTACGGTTAGAGCACAGATAACACGGGGCTTACCCAGCCTAATCTCTGTTTCAGGCCGTACTGACCGACGAATCTTATCCGAACGTCAGGTCATGTAAACTTAATACATCTGGTGAATAAAATGCAGAACGAAATTGTAATCCGTACTAACGAAGCTGGCGAACCTGATATGGATTTTTATCTGCGTGAAGCTCAAATGCTGCGTGAGCAGGCATTGGTCGATACATTCACCTCATTGATCAGCTCTATCGCGGCAGCTGTGCGTTTCGTCAAGCAAAAGCTCAGCTTCAGCCGCCAACCTTCTTTCGGGACCCTCTTGGGACACTAAGAGCACACCTCTCTTTGGGGCCTTTTTAAGGCCCCTGTTTTATTCCAGGCCTCTCAAATCCCTCTCTCAAGCCCCCCGATTTTCTTCCTGAGAAAATCAAAGCCTCACCGTTACACACAACAACCCTTCTTGAATTCAAACAGATGTTTATCATTAATATCTTGAAAAACAATATGATATATAAAATATCATACTCAAAATATTATTGAGTGATCTATAATTAATTGAGTAACCCGTCCCAACGAGTGCAGCTGTATGGGTATTCAACGAAACCGTTCGAGCTTTTTCCCAATACTGGTAGGTGTTGCCACCTGCTGTATTGCAATAGCGGTTACATTATTCATGACGTACGCGGAATACCGTTGGCAGCGCTCAATGAGCGTCAGCCACGCGTCTGAACACGCTGGACAATATAAAGCCATTCTTGGCAAAGCTCTCGCGGAAAACCTGATCGTCATAGATGCAGTTGAAGGCTTATTACGTCTGGCACCCAACCCAAACTACAACGACTTTCAACAATTGATGAAACCCTTATTGGATCAACGCCCAACAATTAAACAGGTTGAAGTCGCCCCTAATGCCGTAATAAAGCTGGTTTATCCACACCCTGAAGACAGTGCCATTATTGGGCTTGATTTACGATCATTGCCAGGGCAACGCAAAGTAGTAGAAGAAACGATCCGCAGTCAAAGCTTCCGGCTGGCAGGTCCCATAAACCTGATCGAAGGCGGCTATGGAGCCATAGCACGCAAACCTATTTTTATTTCTCCGGATGGCCAGCATGATGGAGAACAGTTCTGGGGGTTTATTACTTTGATCCTCGACGTCAATCGACTGCTGTCGGAGATCGTTTCGGAAGAACGCGATACCATGACCCGCTACGCTATCCGTGGCACCGACGGCTTGGGGGCGCAAGGTGAAGTCTTTTTCGGAAGCCCTGATGTTTTTAAACAGCCCGTTGTCACTCACACAATTCCCGTTCCCGGAGGATACTGGCAACTTGCGGCTTCAGTTGATCTTTCACGCATATCCCGTCGCTGGGAGATGCTGATGTTCACCTTAGTCGGCCTGACCGGTTCTGTAGTGGTCGGTGTCTTGGCGGGTATTCTTGTACTGCAATGGCAACACTTACATACCAAGGCCACACGGGATTCACTCACCCGGGTATATAATCGTCAGCGCATTCAAGAAATGGGGACACAAGAGGTACAACGCGCCCAACGCTATAACCACCCTCTTTCGCTGATCATGATTGACCTGGATAGCTTCAAATTGATCAATGACCGCTACGGCCATTTGACCGGGGATCAAGTCCTTCAGGAATCAACCGACTTTATAGAACATGCGGTACGAGGCTGTGATTTGGTCGGTCGCTTTGGTGGGGAAGAATTTGTCGTTGTCCTGCCTGAATGCGATGTTTGTGAAGTTGCAGTTGTTGCAGAACGCATTCGGTTTGAGCTTTGTCGCACTCTATCTATTGACTATCAACAGGTGAATTTATCGGCCAGCCTTGGCACTGCGACACTTCAACGCAGCGAATGCTTTGAGGACATGTTAAATAACGCAGACATAGCGCTCTACGAAGCCAAAAGAACAGGTAAAAATCGCACTGTTGCCTTTTCCCCCCACTTAATAAGCACGTAATCTTTTCGGATAGCGCTCCTCTACTTTCCATGCTTAAAATCAAAAACAACCAAAATGGGATTGTCCTTCTAGCTCGCCCATGTTTCCTATATGCACACCCCAAACATCATGTTAATCCCACCCCAAAGTCTTATATCATCAATAACTTAAGATCAATCGAATTGAAAGAGACATAAAAGAACTCGTTTCCCTGAACAAATGAGTCACAAAAGTTTCTTATATAATTCATTTTTTCATATACGAAATTAAAAAAGATGATATTCTCCGATTCGCTTCATAGATGAACGAACATTCACTTACAGAAACAAGATTCATCCACAGAAGTTATACATTGCTTCCCAGCTGCACCTGGAAGCCAATATTAAATATAAAAAGACAGTGACGATATATCAGGATTGAACATCATGGCTAACGTGTCCAAGAAACTTCTCCCTATTGCAATCGTAGCAGCGACTGCTGCGACTCAGGCGCCAGCAGCACTGGCTGACCTGAACGTTGATCTGCGCACCTTCTACTTTAATCGCGATTTCTCTGAAGGCTCCGCACCTAACCGCGTTGCGCTGACTCAGGCGATCCGCGTTGATTACAACAACGAACTGACCGACCGCATCGCAATTGGCGCCTCTCTGTTCGCAAACGCGAAACTGGACGGCCACGGCGATGACCAGTCTACCGGCCTGCTGACCTCTAACAGCAACAGCTACGCTAAACTGGGTCAGATCTTTGCTGACGTTAAACTGACTGAAAGCGCGTCTGTACGTCTGGGCCGCTGGGTTGTTAACACCCCTCTGCTGAACGACTCCGACTCCCGCGCGACGCCATCTTCTACTCAGGCCGTTAAACTGTCTGGCAACGTAGCAGATGTTGATCTGTACGCGCTATACAGCGATCGTGCGTCTGCGAAAACCGATGCGTCTTTCGAAAAATACGGTACTAACTCTGACGGTCTGGTGCTGATCGGCGGTGGTACTAAGCTGGATAACGGCATCAGCCTGCACGCAGCGTACGGTGAATCTGACAACTTCCTGTCTCAGGCATACTTCAACGCGGCTTACACCACTGACCAGCTGCTGGTTGATTTCCACCACTACGACAGCGAAGGCGAAGGAAGCAACACGCAGGACGCTACGCTGACCAATCTGGCCGCTCAGTACTCTTTCGGTAATCTGACGCTGACCGGTTCTTTCCAGACCATCGGCGGCGACACCGCTTACAACTACACCTGGGGCGGTAATGACGACAACGGTCTGATGACCTGGAACTCTGTTCAGATCATGGACTTCAACAACAAAGATGAAGACTCCTTCCAGATCCGTGCTGACTACGCTTTTGCAGGTATTCAGGGCCTGAAAGCCATGGCTCGCCACACTTGGGGTGAGTACGACAACAGCGGCACCGACGTTGAAGAAGCTGAAACCAACGCAGAACTGAAATACACGCTGCAGTCTGGCGACCTGAAAGGTCTGTCTCTGCGTATGCGCTTGTCTCACGTTGAAGCAGATGCTTACAACGACATCAACGAAGTTCGTTTGATCGCTAACTACAGCTTCTAATTTAGGCTGAAGTCAGCAGGAACCCGCTACACTCCCCTACCTGTAGCGGGTTCCTTGTTCGTATCTAAGCCCATCCTGCGATACGAATTTTCTATGACTCCATCGCCTTATTCCGATCAGGATTCAGACACTAAGATACGCCGCTCCCCCGCCTCCAAAGCCGCTCGCTGATCATTGACAAACAACACATATTCCAAAAAGAATCAAAAAACACACAACTATAACCAAACGAAATATCTAATAGTAATTGCTTCTTAGCGCTCTTCTACCCAATCCTTATAATCACCGCCTTCTGTAACGTCACACTAATGCCCGTTACAACTCATTGAGTGCTGATGGCAATCCCATCGTTCGCGCTCCCTCGTGTCCGGCACCACAAGTCACCGGACTGACAGGAATACTGCCCGATCGGCATCTATATTCAGGAACCACCGATGAAAGCGTCACCCATCGCTCTGTTACCACTGATACTGTTTCTCGCCATGTTTATTGGCAGTGGCATCTACTACCAGAACCAAGCTGTTGAGTTTGCCTTCTATCAGATCTCCGCTCCCGTCGCGATCCTGCCGGCCATTGTGCTTGCCATGCTGTTGGCAAAAGGCCCTCTGAATGATCGGATCGAAACCTTTATTAAAGGGATTGGAGATAACACCATCATCACCATGGTGGTGATCTATCTGCTCGCAGGTGGCTTTGCCAGTGTCGCCAAAGCGATTGGCGGCGTGGATGCCACGGTCAGTTTGGGCCTAAGTCTGATCCCCGACCCGTTGGTACTGCCCGGCCTGTTTATGATCAGTGCATTTATTGCCACTGCGATGGGCACCTCTATGGGCACAATTGCTGCGATGGCGCCGATTGCCGTGGGTATATCGGATGCCACCGGAATTGATATGGCACTCGCCGCAGGTACTGTGGTCGGAGGCGCAATGTTTGGTGACAACCTATCGATCATCTCCGACACCACCATCGCCGCAACCCGCACCCAAGGCTGTGAGATGCGTGATAAATTTCGCCTCAACGCCAAAATTGCGATACCCGCCGCCCTGCTGACGCTGGGTGTGGGTCTGGTTCCCGTGTGGTGGCGGTTGGGGAGGTTGTCGGCCAAAGCGCCAATATTTCCCCAACTCGACCCCGACAAAGTAGACACCGTCAATTTCGCCGAAGCTGAGTAAGCACCG
>NZ_JBFGYC010000126.1:0-8222 GCF_041587635.1 Pontibacterium sp.
CCAATAAGCTACTATTAGCCGCATTTACAATGGCATCTACCTGTAGTCGCGTAATATCACCTACAACGATCTCAATCTTTTGTGTCATATACGCCCAATCCTTTTTGACCCCACCGTATGAATTCTCAATCGGCTTTAAGATGTAATGCCAACCAGATTGTGGGGTGGTCCTCTAGTGTCCACTCCACTCGATGGCGACAATGCGCAGGCAAAAAATACTGATCACCTGGTTTCATATGTATCAGCTTATGATCCTGCTCAAGCAACAAACCCGCTTCGCCTTGCAGCACCATCACCCACTCACCCCAATCCTGGTCATACCATTCTCCTACTGGGGTGCTCTGACCATAAGAGACGATACGTTCCAATGTTGCCCCCGGAAGCGTCAGGAATTCCTGAAAATGTTCCTGCGTTCGATCATCAGGTAGCTCTGCAAACAGGTTTTTCATGCAGCCCTCATTGCCACTTCGTACGCTTTCCCACACCACGACACCAAAGCATCGTTATCATCCAAGCACTCATCTGGCATCTGATAGTAGTTGATGTAACAACGCTTATCTTTCTTCATATAGGTAAAACGCTCGAGTCCCAGCTGAATAAAGTGATTGGCTGTCAGTTTATCCGCTTTCAGATAAATCTGATCATCAATGATTAACGCAAACATCAATCCCCCAAGAAACAAACCGTGTCCACCGAACATGCGTTTGACCTGAACAGGTCCCAGTGCATGCATGCTATCTACCAGATATGAGATAAATCCATCACTGTTTGCCACTCTCCTTAACCTCCAAGACCTGATAGATAGAAAACCGCATGGTATCACTCCAGTAATCTCCCGCTAAACCTGCTTTGCGTAATAGGTGGCGCAAGAATTCCGCCGGATCGGAAAGCTGCCCCCAGACCTGCGGTAAAAACGTGGCACGATGCTCACCCTCCTCTAGCAATAATCCATCAATGTGCGGTCGCAGAGTGGTTAACAGGTCGTCTTTGGACGTTACGATTATCGACTGAGTGGGCGTCAGGATTGAAATCTGTATGTCTATATCGGCAAATTCTGCACGGCTCACTGGAGGGAAACGGGGATCATCAAATGCTGCCGCCTTGGCGTTATGTTCCAGCTCAGACCAAAGCGCTTGATACGCGGTAAGGCTGCCGATACATCCTCTTAACTCTCCTTGATAATAGAGCGTAACAAATGCAGCACGCTCCTCCTTTTTCCAATCGGCATCTACGGGCGCATGCGCGATGTGATAGCCCAATTCACGCGCGATGGATGATCGCGCATGCTCGAGCATTTGGCGCTTTTGTGCGGCAGTGTAATCAGTAAACGGCATAGGCGGCATATCCAACAACACGATCCTGGTCACCAGCCGTATCACCGGAATTACCGTGTTGTAACAAATGCATGCGATACGAACTCTGGGCTAATGCATGCTGTAGTCCATTTAATCCCATGCAACCACAGGCCTCATCAGGCCGAATATCTTCAGCCCCGGCGAGGATACGCTTATGAGTATGCCCGTCGATAAGGCGCGCCTCATAATAGCTATGGAAGTGGCTCATATCAGTACTGATCAGGGTCAACACCTGAGAATCTTCTAGTGCGGGCAAAAGAACCGTGGCAACCTGTTCGGGACTCGCGTCTCCAATCACTACAGGCACAATCGGTGCTTTTATCTCTGCGCGCTGTAAAAAAGGCAGCTGAACTTCAAGACTGTGTTCTGAGTAGTGTGCCGCGACGTTGTAATGGACGAGACCATCTGCGACTAGTGCATCAATCTGTGCACGGGCCAGTTGTATATCCCCCAACGGAGTCATAAAGGCCCCGGACTCCGGTACCGCCATGCCTTTAAACGGTACCCGATGGCTCGGCCCCATCAGCAAAATGTATTTATATTCCGCTCCCCTTGTCAGGCAGCTATAAGCCGCAGCGGCAACTTCGCCGGAATATGCATACCCTGCATGAGGTACAACCAGAGCCCGAACGCCGGGCAATGTCGGACGTGTATGTTTATGTAACAAACGATCCACATCATGGCTAAGTTCCGTAGGATCATCTGCGTAAAATAAGCCCGCGACCGCGGGTTGTCGGGTTTCCATAGGAAGCTCCCCTACTGTAACTCTTTGCATCGCGATAGAAGATGTCTGGATGCCTTTGTCGCGATTAGAGGTTTTAGAAATGTCCGCGCGTTTATCACACATGGGCATTCCAGAAACTACATCTACTCACTGCTAATCTTAAGTATAGAGTGAGAACCGCGGGAGGAACTATGAGTGTTATTGAGGTCGGCTTCTGGCACCCGGTCGAACGGGACAAAATACAGTGTGATCTGTGTCCTCGATTCTGCAAATTATCACACGGACAACGGGGATTGTGCTTCGTACGTGGAAATGAGAACGGCCGGATGCACTTATACACCTACGGTCGTTCAAGCGGCTTTTGCATCGATCCAATCGAAAAAAAACCATTGAACCATTTTCTACCCGGTACACCCGTCCTGTCCTTCGGAACCGCCGGATGCAACCTGGCATGCAAGTTCTGTCAGAACTGGGATATGAGTAAAGCACGGGAGATGGATACGCTGGCCGATGCCGCGAGCCCCGAAGCGCTGGCAACCTACTGTCATCAACACGCCTGTCGATCCATTGCCTATACCTATAACGATCCGGTCATCTTTCTGGAATACGCAGAAGATGTCGCGATGGCCTGTCATAAGTACGACATTCAATCGATTGCCGTCAGCGCCGGTTATATTACCGATCAGGCGCGCCCCCGTTTCTTCCGCCATATGGACGCGGCAAACATTGACCTGAAGGCATTCACCGATCGTTTCTATAAGCGGATCTGTGGCGGCAGCTTAGCGCCCGTTCTGGACACGTTACTGTACCTTCACAATGAGACTGACGTCTGGTTTGAGATCACCACTCTACTCATCCCGGATGAAAACGATAGCGATACAGAACTGACCGCTATGTGTCGCTGGATAGCCGACAATCTGGGGCCATCGGTGCCTGTGCACTTCACTGCGTTTCACCCTGATTGGAAAATGCTGGATAAGCCCCGCACACCTACAAGCACGTTGACGCGCGCCCGCAACATTGCGATGGAACATGGCTTGAGATACGTCTACACCGGTAATGTGCATGACACTGTGGGGAGTTCAACCTATTGCCATCAATGTGGCCTGAGACTGATTGAACGCGATTGGTACGTGTTAGGAGAGTGGAACCTGGTCAATGGCTGCTGCCGGGGTTGCGGCACCCCTTTACCCGGCCGCTTTGACAGCTTGCCCGGAGACTGGGGCGCTCGCCGTCAGCCTGTCATCTTAAAAAATTAGTTCTGAGCAGCGCGCGCCTGTTCATCAAGCAGCATCTGCTTTAGCAGGTCCAGATCGTTAACCACTTTGACCTGATCAAACAATACTTTTGCTTCTGGGAACCGACGTTTCAGGTGATGCAGCCACTGTTTCACCCGACCATGTACGTAACGCGGCTGCATCCGGTGCTGCGACTGAGCAACCAGATCCAGAAGAAACCCCACGATGACATCCCAGCCGATAGGTTCAATCGGTTTACCGTCACGTTCCGCTTTGATCACCTTGGATAGATCGGGCTGAGAGATCTGTCCGCGCCCAATCATCACATCACTGCACCCACTCACTTCCCGGCACCGTGCATAATCTTCGTGGTTCCAAATTTCACCATTAGCGATCACCGGAATCTTGACGTATTCCCGAATACGCGCAATATATTCCCAGTGAGCGGGCGGCTTGTAGCCTTCTACCTTAGTGCGGGCATGGACCGTTACATGCGCCGCGCCAGCATCCGCAATCGCGGCCGCATTATCCAGATACAGCGATTTGTCCTTAAACCCCAAGCGCATCTTCGCTGTAACAGGGATATCACTGGGTACGGCCTGACGCACCGCACTGACAACGTCATGAACTTCGTTTGGTGTTTCCAGCAAAATCGCACCACCACGATTCGCATTAACGCCTTTTGATGGACAACCAAAGTTCAGGTCAATCGCCGGTGCACCGAGACGCGCGGCGCGAGCGGCGTTGTGCGCCATCATCTGCGGATCACTGCCCAACAACTGTACGTGTACAGGAACACCGGCAGCCGTTTTGCCGCCATGATCCAGCTCTGGACAGGTTTTCCTGAAGATATGCGGCGGTAACACGCGTACTGATACCCGGATAAATTCCGTCACGCAGTAATCAATTCCGCCCAAGCGGGTCAGAATATCCCGCATAATCGGATCCACCAGACCTTCCATTGGGGCAAGGACTATCTTCATTTGCTGTTCTCTTGCTGTTTTATAAACATCAGACGATGATTAACTCTGTACACCACTGAAGGAGATGCTCATGCGCCTATTTATCGCGCTGGACCCACCCGCCGACGTTCGGGATGCCATCAGTGACCTGCAATTTCCATCCAATCAGATCCGCTGGAATAACGCTGATCAGTTTCATCTGACCTTGGCGTTTCTTGGCGAGCAAGCTGACAATCAGCTGGATGCGCTATGCGAGCAGCTTGCAGAGATCCATTTTCAACCTTTTGACTTACAAACGCTGGATATGGGCTGCTTCCAGCATGGCGCTCTATGGCTAGGCTTTCAAGCCAATCCATCGCTCGCGCGGTTGCAAAAGCAGCTTGCACGGTCCCTGCACAGGAGCGCAATTCGCCTGGAACACCGTCGCTTTCATCCGCATCTGACACTCGGTCGCAGCCGATCTAATCCAGCACCTGCTGTAGAGCAGCTGCAGCGGCGCTTAAATCATCAGCGATTTACATTTGGAGTGGACAGGTTTCTGCTTAAAAGCAGCGTACTGCGCCAGGACGGCGCAGTACATCAGGTAGAGGCGGAATTTCTAGCCGATTAGATGACAGCCAGACCTCGTAACAGGTCAGCTTTGATATCACCCATATCTTCTAACCCGACAGATACGCGAATCAGGTTATCCTTGATACCCGCATCAGCACGTTCTTCCTGGCTCATACGACCATGAGTTGTTGTCCCAGGATGAGTGATTGTGGTTTTCACATCACCCAAATTACCCGTAATTGACAGCATCTCCGTGGCGTCGATGAAATCAAATGCAGCCTCTTTATCGCCCGCAACCTCAAACGACAGCACGCCACCAAAGCCACTCTGCTGTTTCAGCGCCAAGGCATGCTGCGGATGGCTTTCCAGTCCTGCATAGTAAACTCGGTCGATACCCTTCTGCTGTTCCAGCCATTGAGCCAGCTCCATCGCTGCCTGACTCTGAGCAGTCATGCGCAACTTAAGCGTTTCCAGACCTTTCAAGAAATTCCAGGCATTAAACGGACTCAGGCACGCGCCGCAGGTACGGACGTAGCCAAAGATCTCTTCCATCAACTTATCTGAACCGACGACCACACCACCCACACAACGGCCCTGACCGTCCAGATACTTCGTCGCCGAATGGATAACAATATCTGCACCCAATTTCAGCGGCTGCTGCAATGCCGGTGTACAAAAACAGTTATCGACGGCCAACAGTGCATCATGTTCATGTGCAATCGCAGATACCGCTTCAATGTCCGTCAGCTCAGCCAATGGATTGGACGGTGTTTCCATAAAGAACATTTTGGTGTTGGGCTTGATCGCTGCACGCCAGTCATCCAGATCCGTAGGATCAACGAACGAAGTTTCAATGCCCGCGCGTGTCAGGTATTTGTTGAACAACGATACGGTAGAGCCAAATACGCTGCGTGAACACACAACGTGATCGCCCTGTTGCAACAACGCAATACCCAGCGACATGATCGCCGCCATGCCTGAGGAGGTTGCCACCGCACGCTCAGCACCTTCCAGCGCAGCGATACGTCGCTCAAACGCCTGAACGGTTGGATTGGTAAAACGGGAGTAAATATTCCCCTCTTCGTCACCATTAAAGCGTGCAGCGGCCTCGCGTGCCGATGAAAACACGTAGCTCGAGGTCAGATAGATAGGATCGCTATGCTCACCTTCTCCGGTACGACGTTGACCCGCGCGTACAGCCAGCGTATCAAAGGCATAATCTTCACCTTCAAACTGGATACGCTCTTCTCGTTCAAAACCAGGCTTACGCATAGGCTATTCCTCAGTCGATCTTGCTATGTAGATCAGACGATTCGTTACTTTTAGTCTGCTGGCCGTCTTCCTCAGCTTTAGCAGAATCATTGCGCTTCTGTTCCAAACGATCCAGATAGCTCTGATCAATATCACCTGCTACGTATTTTCCATCAAATACACAGGTATCAAAGTCCTGAATCTCTGGATTACCGGCCAGCACACTTTCTTTCAGATCATCCAGATCCTGATACAGCATCCAGTCACAACCGATCTCCTGAGCAATCTCTTCATCGTTGCGGTTGTGTGCGATCAGTTCAGTCGCTGACGGCATATCGATACCGTACACGTTCGGGTAACGCACCGCAGGTGCAGCTGACGCAAAGTATACTTTCTTCGCACCCATATCCCGCGCCATCTGCACGATCTGCTGGGACGTAGTGCCGCGGACAACAGAATCATCCACCAACATGACAACCTTATCCTTAAACTCCATCTCAATCGGATTCAGCTTACGACGCACAGATTTTTTGCGCTGAGCCTGACCTGGCATGATGAACGTACGGCCCACATAACGGTTTTTAATAAACCCTTCACGGAATTTAACGTCCAGATGGTAAGCCATCTCCAGAGCGGAGGTACGGCTGGTATCAGGAATAGGGATAATCACATCGATATTATGGTCGGGGCGCTCTCGCAATACTTTTTCTGCCAGTTTCACACCCATACGCATACGTGCTTTATGGACAGAAACCTCATCGATGATGGAATCAGGGCGTGCCAGATAAACGTATTCGAACAAGCATGGCGTCAAACGGCTGCCCTTCACACACTGCTGGGTAAATACTTCACCCTCCATTGTGATGAAGATCGCCTCACCCGGTTCGATATCACGTACCAGTTCAAAGCCACAGACATCCAGTGCAACACTTTCAGATGCCACCATGAACTCTTCCTGACCGTTAGCCAGAGTACGTTTACCGTACACCAAAGGGCGAATACCGTTTGGATCGCGGAATGCCAGAATGCCGTAGCCAGTAATGACGGCAACAACGGCATACCCGCCTTTAACACGTCCGTGAACGCGCTCTACCGCGGTAAAGATATCTGAAGGCTCAGGCTTCAGCTTGCCTTGCTGCTGCAGTTCATGAGCAAATACGTTCAACAACACTTCAGAGTCTGACGTGGTGTTGATATGACGCAGGTCCGCGCGGAACATTGTCTCAGCAACTTCGTCGGCGTTTGTCAGGTTGCCGTTGTGTGCCAGCGCAATGCCGTACGGAGAGTTTACGTAAAAAGGCTGAGCCTCAGCAGAGCTGGAGGAACCCGCTGTCGGGTAACGCACATGGCCAATACCCATGTTACCGCCGAGACGCTTCATATGACGCGTACGGAACACTTCGTTAACCAGACCATTGTCCTTACGCATGAAAAAGCGGTCGCTTTCACAGGTAACCATACCTGCAGCGTCCTGGCCACGGTGTTGCAACACCGTCAGCGCATCAAAGATTGTCTGATTAACATAAGATTTGGCAACAATGCCGACAATACCGCACATCCGAACTCACCTCGAAGGGAAATGGTAATCTTAAAAATTTTATTCTTAGCGTCCTGCGTTCCAGATCAAGTCTGCAACATCGCCTGCGACCTCTTTGGTCCAGGCTTCCATCAACGCAAAATGGGGAATCAGTTGTGACTCACGCCACCAGGGATCATCTACGGCAGGCGTCTGGCCTGCCAGCATCACAAGCACCACCACAACGAGTCCACCTCGTGCGGCGCCAAATGCAATACCAAGAAGTCGGTCGGTTGCACTCAGGCCCGTCGCCTGAATCAGCATTGTAAACAGCTGCCCAATCAGTGCCCCTACGATAAGGGTCACTATAAACAGACTAGCAAATGCCGCTGCAACACGTATAGAAGGGGTTTCGATATAGGGTTGAAGCAACTCGATCATAGGTCCCGAAAATGTACGCGCAACCATAAAAGCAGCCACCCAGGTAACAAGGGAAAGAGCCTCTCTGATAAAGCCCCGCCGTACACTAAATAAGCAGGAGATGGCAATAATTGCCAGTATGACCCAGTCAGCCCAATTCATCATCTGTAACAACCCAAGAAAGATGCGCGCATTCTACCAGAG
>NZ_JBFGYC010000127.1:0-8181 GCF_041587635.1 Pontibacterium sp.
GATTGACATCTACACGCGGCATAGCTGCAGCCGATGCACCCTGGCTCAACTTATCCAACGGCAGATACATCATGTTGTTACCACCTTCAACATCGACCAGAACCTTAGGACTATTACCCAAAACCTGTTCCATTGTATCCAGATACAGACGCTCACGGGTAACGTCCGGCGCTTTTTCATATTCAGTCAACAACGCAGTGAAACGGCGCGCTTCACCTTCAGCCTTTGCAATGACCTCTTCACGGTATGCATTGGCCTCTTCCAGCATACGCTGGGCCTGACCACGCGCTTCCGGAATGATGCCGTTGGAATAGGCTTCAGCCTCGTTTTTCACACGGACTTCATCTTCTCGGGCACGGATTACATCGTTAAATGCATCCTGAACCTGACTCGGCGCTTTAGCTTCTTTTACGTTGACCTTAGAGATCTGCAGACCTGTACTGTAGTCATCCATGTAACTCTGAAGACGCTCCTGCACCTTAACAGACAGCGCTGCACGCCCCTGCGTCAGGATAGAGTGCATATCGGTTGAACCCACCACGTGACGCAACGCAGACTCAGCTGCATGCGACAAACTCGCCTCAGGATCACGAACACTCAACTGGAAGTCTTTTGGATCGGCAATGACATACTGAACCGCCATATCCACATCAACGATGTTTTCATCTTTGGTCAGCATCAACGCACGGTGCGTACGGGTACGGACCTGGGTGACATTAACCTTCTGCACGTCATCAATCAGCGGTGGATTCCAACGCAGACCCGGTCCTACCGTTTCGGCATATTTACCCAAACGAAGCACAACACCACGTTCCTGCTGATCAACGGTATACATACCCATACCGGCCCAAAGGACAGCAGCAATTACGATCAGGATCAGGAAAAATCCGGAACCAGATGAAGAACCTGAACCCGATCCACCACCGTCGCCGCCAAAGCCGCCACTGTTTGGTTTTTTACCGGAGCCACCAAAAATACTATTCAGACGATCCTGAAGCTTTCGCAGAGCCTCATCCAGATCAGGAGGTCCCTGATCGCCGCCACCACCATTGCCGCCGCGGTTTTTACCACCACCGCCCCAAGGATCATTATTATTGCCGTTACCACCCGGCTCATTCCAAGCCATTACGTGTCTCCGTTCCAAAAGCTTGATTCGCTGAGGAAAATTGTAGGTAGCCCCTAATTACTGTGCAAGCAACATTTGCATTTATCCGACAAAAGAGCGGATCTATTTAAATATAGTCGCAAATAAAAGGATTTTACCCAGCTATTTAATGATGGACCTCAACTGAACAATAGCGTTCAGCCGGAATATCCAACCGACTTAAAAGTTGTAGCAGATCTTTTTTCTGCAACCGCACTTCCAGCTGCATATGCCCCTGATCATCGTAGGACTCGTTCAGTACTGCACCCTGTTCATATAACTGAGCACGCAAACCACCATCACGCGGCGATAAACTGATTGTTTCGTGATAAACATCATCCGCGAGCAACTCATTCACTGCCTGCAACAGCAGCTCAGTACCCGCACCGGACACCGCCGAAAGCCAAACCCTTACAGGCTGCCCTTCATCATCACGATCAATACGCGGTGCCTGACCTTCCAGCAGATCCAGCTTGTTGTAAACCTGAAGCTGCGGAATATCTTCAGCCCCGATCTCTTTTAACACTTTCTCTACTTCGTGAATGTTGTCGTGACGTTCATCGTCATAACAATCTATCACATGCAACAACAACGTCGCCTCAGATGTTTCCTGCAACGTCGCCCTGAATGACTCCACCAACTTATGCGGCAGGTGACGAATAAACCCTACCGTATCCGCAAGAATAGCCGGGCCTGCATCATCAAGAGTGATACGACGTAGCGTTGGATCCAGCGTTGCAAACAACTGATCCGCAGCATAAATATCGGACGCGGTTATCTGATTAAAGAGCGTCGACTTGCCCGCATTGGTGTAACCCACCAGCGATACCGTGGCGATCTCTGAACGGCGACGGGAACGACGCCCCTGATCACGTTGCTTACGTACTTTGTCCAGTCGCTTGTGAATACTCTTGATACGCGCCCGAAGCATCCGTCGATCACTTTCAAGCTGAGTTTCACCCGGACCACGCAAACCGATACCACCTTTCTGGCGTTCAAGGTGGGTCCAGCCACGCACCAGACGGGTCGACATATGCTCAAGTTGCGCCAGCTCTACCTGCAACTTACCCTCATGGGTACGCGCACGCTGGGCAAAAATATCGAGAATCAGACCGGTTCGGTCAAGCACTCGACACTTGATCTCACGCTCGATATTACGTTCCTGACCAGGACTCAAGGCGTGATTAAAGATAACCAGTTCAGCACCATGCATCTGAACAAGAGCACGTAGCTCCTCCAGTTTACCGGCACCAACAAAGAATTTTGGACTGGGTTGTGCACGTGACCCCGTCAAGAATTCAACGGGGTCAGCACCTGCTGAAAGCGCAAGCTCTTCGAGCTCTCGGGGACTTTCCTGATCGGCTTCATCAGCCAGATCTAAATGCACTAGTATGGCGAGTTCGCCAGATTCGGGACGCTCGAAGAACAATTATAACCTCAGCTGGCAGACTTAGGCTCTTCCGCCGGCGGCAGCTTCACGGGACGTGCTGGCACAACGGTTGAAATAGCGTGTTTATAGACCATTTGGCTAACTGTATTTTTCAACAGAATAACAAACTGATCAAAAGACTCGATTTGACCCTGCAACTTAATGCCATTTACCAAGAAAATGGATACGGGTACCCTTTCCTTACGCAGAGCGTTCAAATAAGGGTCTTGTAAAGATTGCCCTTTTGACATTACAAACTCCTTCCTGAAAAAATTTTCGTTATATATTTGATTATAATTTTTTATATCTGACCAAAAATCCACCTGTATTCTAGCCCACAAGCAGAGTTTAACGGTCAGCCTGTCATTATATAATGACAGAGTTGATCAATTTCAAGGCTTTAGACGTAATATCTCGATCATTTGTGTCCAGCCAGTTAAGATTTTCCCAACTTCTCAGCCACGTGATCTGCCTTTTGGCCAGCTGGCGCGTAGCCACGACCCCTTTAAACTGCATGGTTTCGTAGTCCCACTGCCCGGAAAAGTACTCCCACATCTGTCGGTATCCAACACAACGTACGGAAGGCATCGACAGATCCAGATCACCACGCTCCCACAAAGCCCTAACTTCTTCTTCAAACCCCTGATCCAGCATAATCTGGAAACGCTGCGCAATACGCTCATGCAGTACAGAGCGTTCTGGCGGCATCACCGACAACGACACCACAGGTCTATCCAAGCGTTGCGCCTGCTGCTCGGCCCAGTGCTCCGTCATGGAACGACCGGTGATCTCATATACCTCCAGCGCACGCTGTAAACGCTGAGAGTCATTCGGATTTAATCGCTCTGCAGATTGTGGATCGACATCCGCTAAACGTGCGTGAATAGCTGACCAACCCTTTTCTGCAGCTTCTGCCTCAATGCGCTGACGCACAGCAGGATCTGCCTGAGGCAATGTCGCAAGCCCGTTTAGTAGAGCGTGGAAATAAAGCATAGTTCCACCCGTCAGCAACGGAATTTTACCTGCGTTTTGAATGCGCGCGATCTCTGCCAGTGCATCAGTGCGAAACTCAGCAGCGGAATAAGCCTGTGCAGGATCACGAAGATCAATCAAACGATGGGGATAACGCACTAACATCTCCGCATCGGGCTTCGCCGTACCAATATTCATATCCCGATAGATCATCGCCGAATCGACACTGACGATTTCACACGGAAGCTGATCATAGAGATCCATTGCCAGAGCAGTTTTGCCCGAGGCGGTTGGCCCCATCAAGAATACGATCGGGAGTTGCGTACTGCTCACTTACTGACCTCTCATAAAGAGCTTATCCAGATCAGCCATACTGAGCTGAGTCCAGGTGGGACGACCATGGTTACACTGACCACTACGTTCTGTCATCTCCATATCACGTAGCAAGGCATTCATTTCCGTCACAGTCAGCTGCCGATTTGCACGCACCGCACCGTGACAGGCCATTGTCGCTAATAGTTCGTTGATATGATTCTCGATACGCTGACTGATGCCATGAACCAGCATGTCAGACAACACATCACGCACCAGCTGCTCAACATTGCCTTTAGCCAGTGCGACCGGTACCTGCCTGATGACCAGCGTCTCCTGCCCCATCCGCGCCAGTTCGAATCCAAGTCGCCTGAATGTTTCTTGCTGCTCATCTGCACAATCGGCTTCCCGCTCACTTACCGCCATACTCAACGGCACCAGCAGAGGTTGACTGCGCACGACTTCAGTTTCATACGCCTTTTTCATCCGCTCATAAACAATACGCTCATGGGCCGCATGCATATCAACCACAACCATACCCTGCGCGTTTTGCGCCAGTATATAAACACCATGAAGCTGCGCCACAGCATACCCGAGCGGAGGACAGTGCTCAGCGTTTTCTGCCGGCATTTCAGCAGAGGCTATTGATGTATTCAGTGGCGCAAAATCATTCACCGATTCGTGCGCTCCTGCGAACCCGGACATTCCTGTCGGACCCTGCTCCGCCGCAGCAACATCCGGATGCAATGCCGCATACTGGCCGATTTGTTCATTCACACCCCGCGCTGAAGGACGCGGAGCCGACGACAACGACATACGCCCTTGCTCAAAGTTGATCGGGGCAACACCACCTTGCTCCGGCACCAGACCGGCCGGACTATTCAATGCACCTGCAGGCGTGGACTGCGCCACAACCTGTTCGTCAGGGCGCGCGTCCGCGATCACGCGATGAATCGTCCGAAACAGAAAATCATGCACCAAGCGACTTTCACGAAAGCGAACCTCATGCTTAGTGGGGTGCACATTCACGTCCACCAGCGCCGGATCCAACTCCAGATACAATACATACGCCGGGTGGCGCCCGTGATACAGCACATCCTGATACGCTTGCCGTACTGCGTGAGATACCACTTTATCGCGAATAATTCGGCCATTCACAAAGAAGTACTGCAGATCAGCCTGACTGCGAGAGAACGTCGGCATACCAATCCAACCCCACAACCGCAATCCTGATGCCGAGGCCTCCATATCAACCTTCATGGCATTATCAACAAACGCAGAACCGCACACGGATGCAATACGCCGCTCGCGTTCGATTTCGCTGTCTGCCTGACGCAACTGATGAATCACTTTACCGTTGTGACGCAGTTGGAAGGCCACATCAAAACGCCCCAACGCCTGGCGCTTCACCACCTCATCCAGATGCTTAAATTCTGTTTTTTCAGTCTTTAGAAACTTACGCCGCGCCGGGGTATTAAAAAACAGGTCACGGACCTCTACCGACGTGCCTTCAGGGTGAGCCGCAGGTGCGATGACGGCATCCATCTCTCGCCCTTCAGTTTGCACCTGCCAGGCTGACTCATTGCCCGGCTGACGTGACGTCAGGGTCAATCGTGAGACGGAACTGATACTCGCCAGCGCCTCACCACGAAACCCCAGCGTCGCCACGGCTTCCAGATCTTCAAGCTCAATAATCTTTGACGTGGCATGTCGGCTCAACGCCAACGGCAGATCTTCTTTAGTAATGCCGCCACCATTATCACGAATGCGAATCAACTTTACGCCACCCTGATCGATCTCCAGATCCACCTTATTGGCACCAGAGTCAATGCTGTTTTCCAGCAACTCTTTCACCACAGAAGCAGGACGTTCGACGACCTCACCCGCCGCGATCTGGTTAGCCAGACGCGGCGAGAGCAGATTGATTCGTTTCATGTATGGAACCTGGTTTAACTAGAAGGAATATTCAGAACCTGACCGATACGGATGCGGTCATTCTTCAGCTTATTGGCAGCGCGCAGCTTCTTCAGAGGAACCCCATTGCGGGACGCAATGACTGACAGCGTATCGCCACGTACCACTTTATAAACACGGGTGGTGTCAGATTTCTTTGATTTCTGGGCTTCAGCGACATAAGTCATCATCGGCGGCTTACGAGCAAAGTGTGACGTAATGCCCCTATGTATCGCCTGAGCCATCTTGCGCTGATACTGACGCGTCTTCAGCTTTCTCGCTTCTCCCGGGTTGGAGATAAACCCAGTTTCGACCAACAGAGAAGGGATATCCGGGGATTTCAGTACCACAAACCCGGCCTGCTCAACCGAGGGTTTGTGCATCCGGGCAAATTTGGAGATATTTTTATGGATATTCCCGGCGACCTGACGGCTATCCGCCCGGCTTGCAGTCATCGACATATCCAGCAACACACCTGCCAGAACGTCGTCTTTATCTTCCAGGCTTACACTGCCTACACCACCGATCAGATCGGCACTGTTCTCTTTACGAGCCAGCCAGCGACCCACTTCACCCGACGCACCCCGTGGCGATAACACCCAGACAGATGCGCCCTTTGCCCGTGCGTCTTTGAATGCATCCGCGTGGATCGATACAAACAGATCAGCGTTTTGTTGACGCGCCTTCTTTGTACGACCACGCAAACTGATGTAGTAGTCGCTTTTCCGGGTCAGTACCGCTTTATAACCCGACGTAGAATCAAACAGCTTTTTCAAATCTTTCGCAATGGCCAAGACTACGTCTTTCTCTCGTACCCGCCCAGCGCCGATGGCACCCGGATCATCGCCGCCGTGGCCGGCGTCAATAGAGACGATAATATCGCGCACTTTACCGGTCGATTTGGGACGATAAACGGCCTTTTTAACCACCTTAGGTTTTGCCGTTTCGTCGTACAGATCCACCACCAAACGGTGGCCGTATTTCTGGTTTGGCTTTAACACAAAGCTCTTCGGTCGTACCGAGCGCTTCATATCCAGCACAACACGCAGCTGCTTGCCATTCTTGCCCTTACGGATCTGTGTAATGGGGCTTTTAGCCAATGACAACTTAGAGAGGTTTGCGCTCATACTGGACGAAGAGACATCCAACACAATGCGATCGGGTTTCTTCAAGGTAAAGATTTTGTGCTCAACAGGCCCACTCAGGTCAAACACCAGACGCGCATGATCCGGTGCCAACCAGATACGCACATTCTTTACATCTGCTGCCTGCACCACTGATACGCACATACACAGCATCAGCAATACAACTGCTCTCAAAACCGTCTGCAATCCCGTCATCCTGATCTAAATTTATCTCTTCTCCAGAAGTTTATCGGCCAACTGCTGACCAAACTGAGTGCCTGACTGCCATTGAATCCGCCGTCCACGCCCTTCAACGGTGATAGACAGAGTCAAATCCGGCTGCGGTAATATCCCAGCGCCTTTATCAGGCCACTCAATCAAACATAACGCCTGATTGTCAAAATAATCACGAATGCCCAGATACTCAAGTTCTTCCGGGTCAGATAAGCGATAAAGATCAAAGTGATAGACCTGCTTATCTTTCAATTCGTAGGGTTCTACCAGCGTATAGGTTGGACTCTTAACTGCACCTTTATGGCCAAATCCCTGCAGCACACCGCGACACAGCGTTGTTTTTCCCATGCCCAGGTCACCTTCAAGAAAGATTACCCCTTGCCCGTCACTGACCTGTGCCAACTCCGCGCCAAACGCTACCATTGCGGCCTCGTCGGCCAATACTCGCTGATACTGCATCTGCTTTCTAGTTTCCGTTAATACACTGTTGTCCGTTAATAACCTGAGGCAGGCAACCGATCAGGTCCGTGGCCATCATGCCACGCTCACCCTGTCGCCCCGCAACCCGGTCAGCGGCGACTGCATGCAGATAAACCCCCATACGCGCTGCATCCACCGATTGGAGCCCCTGAGCCCACAAAGCGCCAATGATACCTGAAAGTACATCTCCCATCCCACCGGCAGCCATTCCCGGATTACCTTTATCGCACAGATACAAGGCATCACCATCGGTAACCAGGGTTCCTGCGCCTTTTAAAATCACACTACCACCGCACGCATCCTGCAATTGGGCCACCGCCTGAAAGCGGTTTTGCTGCAATTGAGCGACGGAACGCTCCAACAGACGCCCCGCCTCACCCGGATGAGGTGTGAGTATCCAGTTATCCCGACGATAGCGCTCAATGCCCCACAGGCAGATCAGGTTCAGCGCATCGGCATCCATCACCAACGGTGTCTTAGTCGCCAAAATCCGTTGTAGCATTTGCTGCCCCCAGGCTCCACGCCCCAACCCC
>NZ_JBFGYC010000128.1:0-8163 GCF_041587635.1 Pontibacterium sp.
ATCTGATGTTTAATAAAGTGCTTTTACCGGTAGATCTGTCCCATGAAGATCATATCCGGGAGCTGATGCGTGTGGCTGTCAAAATGGCGGAGGGTGAGTCACCGGAAGTGCATATGCTCTATGTGGATCAAAGCCTGATTCACAGTGCCGGTTATCCCCATCTGAATGAGCAAAGCATTGCTGGCCATCATCGTGACGCTAAACACACCATGGATCGATTGCTGGCCGAGCTACCTGAAGGCCTGGTCGGATTTAGCCATTGCTGTGAGGGAACAGCCCACGACCAGATCCTTGAAACTGCCGAAGCGTTGGCCGTCAACGTCATTGTGATGATGGCGCGTAAGCCGGGCATTCGTAGCTACTTTATTGGTTCCAATGCGGAGCGTGTGGTGCGTCATGCGGGGTGTTCTGTGGTGATAGTGCGCAACGACTGATCTCATATTTAGGCGTTACCAGGTGTAATAAAGTCCGGGCTTATCCCCGGACTTTTTTGTTTTGAACCATCTTATCCGATTCAATATTTCTGGCTTTTCTCATTTGCTTCATCAGGGCTTGAGCACTGTCGCATGGCACTGTTCATCGGGTTGCTCAAGTCAGGTTGGCTTTATTTCCTATACTTAGAAAACTCTTAATCAGTTTGATGGTGAGCGGAAATGAAGAAAACAAAGCAGATTGTGGCTTCAGTTCTTATCATGATGCTGGGCCTTATACAGTTGCCCGTCGCTCAGGCGGCAATGATCACGACCGACCAAGCGATACAAGCGCAGCAGGGTGATGCTGAGCGGGCACGCTTGATCTCCTTGCTGCAAAAGGATGAGTTGCAACAACAATTAACAGTCTATGGATTGGATGCGTCGATGGCGGCGGAACGGGTCCGTAGCATGAGTGATGCCGAGGTGGCGATGCTTAATGCGAAGCTGGATGAGTTACCGGCGGGTGAAGGGATTGTGGGCTTGGCCGCCCTGTTCTTTATCGTATTCATCATCACGGATGCCTTGGGTGCGACCGACATATTCACCTTTGTTAAACCGATCCGATGATCAGGATATCTGCACTCCTGAATGTGCATAAACTCAATATATGGCTGATTGTAGGAAGCCTGTTTCTGACGGGGTGCAGCAGCAAAAGTGTCTGGCGTGAGCAGGCCAGCAGCCTGCATCAACTGCCTACCGCTATCGAGCTGGAAGACACACCGTTCTTTCCACAGACCCAATATCATTGTGGTCCCGCTGCACTGGCGACGATTCTAAGTGCGACCGGTGTTGATACTGTGCCTGACGAACTCACACCTTATGTCTATCTACCCGAGCGAAAAGGAAGTTTGCAGGTGGATCTCGTCGCGACAACACGCCGTTTTCAACGGTTACCTTATGAGTTAACAGGGCGCGTGGATGTGCTCTTTGCCGAAGTGGCCAACAACCAACCGGTGCTGGTGATGCAGAATCTGGGGTTTGATTGGCTGCCGCAGTGGCATTACGCGGTAGTGGTTGGCTATGACCTGGAGCGGGAAACCGTCACGCTGCGTTCAGGTGAAGAGCGGCGGCGTGTGGTACCGATCTACACCTTTGATAAAACCTGGGCACGGGCTAAGCGTTGGGCAATGGTGGCCGCACCACCTGAACGTATCCCTGTGAGCGCAGATGCTGATCAATACGTGCGTGTTGTACATGATGTAGAAAAGCTGCATCCAGAGATCGCTGTCAGCGCCTACCAGCATGCAATAGAGCGCTGGCCGGATAATGCGCTGATATGGTTGGCGCTGGGTAATGCGTTGTACAGTCAACAGCAGTATCAGGGTTCTGTCTCAACGTACCGTGAAGCACTGCAGCATCATCCTGACAACGAACAACTGTGGAATAACTACGCCTATGCGTTGAGCTCTGTCGAGTGTGGCGAAGCGTCTCGCGCTGCGATTCACTGTGCGGTGCGGATTAAACCGAATGACCCCCTCTTAATCGACAGTCTCTACGAGTTGCACCAACATAACGTCAAGACAGCGCTATTGTGTGATGTGGTGCATTGCCCTCTATAAGTTGAGACATTCTCGGCTCGATCTATCTATATGGAGACCCCATGGACGGGGTGTGAACTCCATCTTCCGACCTTCGTCGCTGCTAACTGACTTGCCGTTTGTTCGGTCAGGCTGGTAAGTCAGTTATCCATTGTTTTTGTTGTTCCCCTCCTGATCGTTGATTCCTAGTGGTTTTTAAACTTGGCCCACTCTTTGCTGAAGCTATAGCTAACCAATAAAAAACAAAAAAGCTGAACACTGTTTGCTGCCGCACCTTTTGCATCTGGGGTGAGTGGGTCAAAACGAGCAGTGCTTCTTCAGCGGTACCACTGCCGGAGAGAGCCGAATGTCCCAAATCGAAACCTTCTACGAAGTCATGCGACGACAGGGAATCACCCGTCGTAGCTTCCTCAAATACTGTAGCCTGACCGCCGCTGCTCTGGGTCTGGGGCCAACGTTTGCGCCGCAGATCGCGCATGCGATGGAGACCAAAGAACGTACGCCGGTGATCTGGTTGCATGGTCTTGAATGTACCTGTTGTTCCGAGTCCTTTATCCGTTCTGCACATCCACTGGTTAAAGACGTGGTGCTGTCGATGATCTCACTGGACTACGACGACACGCTGATGGCATCTGCCGGTCATCAGGCCGAGGCCATTCTGGAAGAGACTATTCAGAAGTACAAAGGTAAGTACATTCTGGCCGTAGAAGGTAATCCACCGCTCAACGAAGACGGCATGTTCTGTATCGTGGGTGGTAAACCGTTTCTCGATCAATTGAAGCACGCCGCGAAAGATGCGGCAGCCGTTATCGCGTGGGGTTCCTGTGCATCCTGGGGTTGTGTGCAGGCCGCACGTCCGAACCCAACACAGGCGGTACCGATTCACAAAGTGATTACCGATAAACCGATTATCAAAGTGCCCGGTTGCCCGCCGATTGCGGAAGTGATGACCGGGGTGATCACCTACATGCTGACCTTTGGCAGGCTGCCAGAGCTGGACCGTCAGGGGCGTCCGAAAATGTTCTACAGTCAGCGAATCCACGATAAATGTTACCGCCGTCCGCACTTTGATGCGGGGCAGTTTGTTGAGCAGTGGGACGATGAAGGCGCCCGCAAAGGGTACTGCCTCTACAAAGTGGGCTGTAAGGGGCCGACCACCTATAACGCGTGTTCAACCGTCCGCTGGAACGAAGGCACCTCCTTCCCGATTCAGGCGGGCCACGGGTGTATCGGTTGCTCCGAAGATGGTTTTTGGGACAAAGGCTCCTTCTATGATCGCCTGACCAATATTCCGCAGTTCGGCATTGAGAAAAATGCCGATCAGATAGGTACCGCCGTCGCCGGTGGTGTGGGTGCGGCCATCGCGGCCCATGCTGCCGTGAGTGCAGTGAAACGCGCGCAGCACAAAGGAGATCAGGAATAATGACCGAACTGAATACAAAAAATCTGGATAACAGCGGTCGTCGTATTGTTGTTGATCCCGTGACCCGTATCGAAGGTCACATGCGTTGCGAAGTAAACGTGGATGAGAACAACATCATCCGAAACGCCGTCTCCACCGGCACCATGTGGCGTGGTTTGGAAGTGATCCTGAAAGGTCGTGATCCTCGTGACGCCTGGGCGTTTGTTGAACGTATCTGTGGTGTCTGTACCGGAACCCATGCACTGACCTCAGTGCGCGCGGTGGAAGATGCGCTGGGTATTCAGGTACCGCTCAACGCCCACCTGATCCGTCATATGATGGACAAAACCCTGCAGATTCACGATCACATCGTCCATTTCTATCACCTGCACGCTCTGGACTGGGTGAACCCGGTCAACGCGCTAAAAGCCGATCCGGTGGCAACCTCTGAACTGCAGCAAATGGTGTCGCCGAAGCATGCGAAATCCAGCCCGGGTTACTTCAAAGATGTGCAGACGCGCCTGAAGAAGTTTGTCGAAACCGGCCAATTGGGCCTGTTTGCCAACGGTTACTGGGATAACCCTGCGTATAAACTGCCGCCGGAAGCGGACTTGATGGCTGTTTCCCACTATCTGGAAGCGCTGGATCTGCAGCGTGACATTGTCAAGATTCACACCATCTTTGGTGGTAAAAACCCGCATCCGAACTACATGGTGGGCGGTGTCGCCTGTGCGATCAACATCGATGGAACGGGTGCGTCCGGTGCGCCGGTGAATATGACCAGTCTGAACTTTGTACTGGAGCGTATCCGAGAAGCACAGGAGTTCACCAAAAACGTTTACCTGCCGGATGTGATGGCGGTGGCCAGTATCTACAAAGACTGGCTCTATGGTGGCGGTCTGGCCGCTGAGAACGTGCTTTCGTACGGCACTTATTCTCAGGTGCCGTACGACAAATCCACGGATCTGCTGCCGGCTGGTGCAATCATCGGCGGCAACTGGAACGAAGTGCATCCGGTGGATGTGCGCGACCCTGAACAGATTCAGGAGTTTGTTGATCATTCGTGGTACAGCTACGCCAACGGCGAAAAAGGCCTGCATCCATGGGATGGGGAAACCGAGCCGAAGTTCGAGCTGGGCCCCAATACCGTCGGCACAAAAACCAACATCAAAGAGCTGGATGAATCTGCGAAGTACAGCTGGATTAAAGCACCACGCTGGCGCGGTCATGCGATGGAAGTGGGGCCACTGTCTCGTTACATCATCGGTTACGTATCCGGTCAGGAATATGTGCAGGAGCAGGTGGATCGCTCCCTGTCAGGCTTTAATCAGGCCACCGGTCTGGATTTGGGACTGAAACAGTTCCTGCCGTCCACGTTAGGTCGCACGCTGGCACGCGCGCTGGAGTGTGAACTGTGCTGTGACACCATGCTCGATGACTGGCATCAGTTGGTGAACAACATCAAGAACGGTGACAGTTCGACTGCCAATGTGGAGAAGTGGGATCCAAGCACCTGGCCAAAAGAGGCGCTGGGTGTAGGGATCAACGAAGCCCCCCGTGGCGCGCTGGGTCACTGGATCAAGATCAAAGACGGCAAGATCGAAAACTATCAGGCGATTGTGCCCACCACCTGGAACGGATCGCCGCGTGATGCGCAGGGCAATATCGGCGCCTTTGAAGCCGCGTTGCTGAATACGCCGATGGAGCGACCGGATGAGCCGGTGGAAATTCTGCGTACGTTGCACAGCTTTGACCCTTGTCTGGCGTGTTCTACACACGTGATGTCCGAAGACGGCCAGGAGCTGACTAAGGTGAAAATCCGGTAATGTGCTGCGCGTAGGGTCGGTTGAGTCTGGTTCTGCGCGCTGTTCTGGGAGGTTAGAAAGATGACTATGTCAGTAAAAGAAGACGACCTGCTCACCGGAGAAGATGCAACTCGTGAAGAGCAGGAAAAACCGATCACCCGCAAACAGACCGCGGTGTACGTATACGAAGCCCCGGTGCGTTTATGGCACTGGGTGACCGTGTTCTCTGTACTGGTGCTGTGTGTCAGCGGTTATTTTATCGGATCACCGTTACCGACTATGCCGGGTGAAGCGATCGATAACTACCTGATGGGATATATCCGCTTTGCGCACTTTACGGCGGGCTACATCGTCGCGATCGCATTCATAGGCCGCATCTACTGGGCGTTGGTGGGGAACAGTCACGCACGTGAACTGTTTTTCCCTAAGCTGGCAACCCGTAAATGGTGGCGTGAAGCGATCCATGAGGTGCGTTGGTATCTGTTTCTGGAGAAAACCCCTAAGAAATATATTGGCCATAACCCGCTGGGGCAGCTGGCGATGTTTTTCTTCTTTGTGCTGGGCATGATCTTCATGATCATCACCGGTTTTGCGCTGTATGGCGAAGGACTGGGGCAAGGAAGTTGGGCCGATGTTGTTTTCGGCTGGGTGATCCCGGCGATGGGGCAGAGTCAGGACGTTCATACCTGGCACCATCTGGGTATGTGGTACCTGATCACCTTTATCATGATCCATGTATACGTGGCGGTGCGTGAAGACATCATGTCCCGTCAGAGCCTGATCTCCACCATGATTGGTGGCTGGCGTATGTTTAAAGATGACCGCCCGGACTGATCCGGCGGCATTTGACCATCTTCCGATTGCTCTGGGAGACCGTTGGTAGTCACTTATCAGATCCACCTGCTGATCAGTGACTACAGGCAAAATACCTTCAGGAACCTGTCGTTCCTGAAGGTCACGATTGTCATTCAATAGTTGGGCCTGCCGAAGGTATCTTATGCCGGAGGCGGGCCGTTTTTTTCAGAGTCGAGTCCAAGAGGTATCCCGTGCAAGCAACCGTACTTCGGCGACGCTTCTGTAGCCGAAAACCGGAACATCCCGGCGCTTTTCTGGAGCGTTGCTACATGAAACCGCTCCATATCTCCCAGTCTGAACTGGCGCGAACACTGGGGATCTCCCGTCGCCGGGTGAATGAGATCGTTAATGGTCAGCGAGCGATTACCGCCGATACGGCCTTGCGTTTAGCTGAGTGCTTTAAAACAACCCCAATGTTCTGGCTGGAAAAGCAGCAGTTGTGGGAGTTATATGTCGCCAGCAGGCTGCCCTGATAATTGTAGTAGGTCGCAGGGCAAAACCGCTGAAACATGGGCGTAGCGGATAGGTTCAGGCAGTAATGTTTGCGACATCTGGAACAAGACAGCGGTGCGCCACAAAAGCTATCGCACTCTTGTTGATCCTCTCAAGGGGCACTTTATTCTCAGCTACGTTAGCCGACGTAGTTGCCGTCAGCACCGGCGACGCTCAGCAGTACACCATCTATATTGGCAACACCCACTAAAGAGACTGCTTCTTGGTAGGTAATATTCGATGCAGAAGGCGCATAGTCGGCAATTTCAGTGCGAAATTCATCCGTAAATTCTCCATCCCGTAAAACCGTAGTTAGAAGAGCGTCAACACTTTCGTAAGCAAAGTCATTTCCGCCATAACTGATTGTATGGGCAGAGATTTCTCCATCGCGATAGATGGTTGTTTCTGCCAGACCCGTTAATAATATTGGGTCTGAACCAAGCACGCCTTGGTTCACAATAATTGAGAGTACGTTATTTTCTACGCGGTTGTTGGTAATGCCTATGTCAGTGACTGACATTGCAACATCGGAGAATTGTAGGGTTTCGATACCGGTTAGCGTATCAGTACCCTCAGACCCGACACGATCTGAAACAGTGACTACGCCATCTTGTTCAGTAAGCCTGTAGTTTGAACGAATGCCTGAAAAAACAGCCGTGTCACTGCCATCGCCACCTGTTATAGCATCGTTACCATTGCCTCCGGTGAAAATATCGTTCCCCGAGTAGCCCGATAGCGTGTCGGAATTATCGCCACCCGTAATATTGTCGTCACCCGCAAGCAGGGCTGACCACTCAGATGAAAACAATAAGGAGTTCAAGTCGATGCTGACATCGGTAAAAGAGACTCGATCGTATCCCTTTCCCGCGCCTAAATATTCAAGGTATAGGAAACTGGATACAGTCCCTGACGTTCCGGTAAGTGCGTTGGAATCGGTATAGGAAAAAGAACCTTCCAGGGTGTAGTAGGTTTTAAGACTGCTATTTGATAGCGACATCCAGGTGGATGTTATCAATGCGTCGTAGGGGGAGAAAAAGGACGTTCTGTCGCTAGTTTGAGTTGCGAAGACCAAACCTCCCACAGTGTTAAGCCCGAATGTCGTAGAGTTTGAGTCGACGGTTATATTCACAATATCTCCTCCTTGAAAACTATTTATTGGTCCCGCGTGAAGCCAGGGGATTCAGTCGCCCTCTGAATTGGATCATCATACAATCAACGATAGTGATACTCACCACTGCTTTGAACACTGCGGATGGGTTCCTCCTTTAAGTATCGGCAGATAAAGATTAACTTTGATGTAAAACAGGGAGGTGCGTGCTGAAATCCTCAACACGGGAAGAGAGTCGATCTAGTGTCGTTCAGCAGAGTATGGGCGTCTGGCAACGTACAAGGTGGAAACGTTGAGAAGAGGTTTTTGGCATTGTAGGTGCTGTCTTCAGGGGGCTGATGGATAGATTCAGTACGACTTTTTCAGTATTTTTATTGCTGACCCTTATCTATCCAATTTTGATTTTTGAATAAGCAGGTGTCGATGTTAAACGCGGTCTGTCAGACCGCGTCGAGTTCGCTTAACGAGATATCGTTATACTGCTCGCGCA
>NZ_JBFGYC010000129.1:0-8127 GCF_041587635.1 Pontibacterium sp.
GATGAGAATTTTTATCATAGTTCGCTGCCGATACTGAATAGGAGTTTGGTTTTGGGTTCCGTTTGAACTGCCATGTTACCACCAATTTTTTCGATGCGTGACTGCATATTTTGCATGCCAGCATGATGCTGCTGCTTGTGCATTTTGCCCTGATCGCTGATTTCCAGCTGCACTTGGCCTTGCTGCTGACTGAGCTTTACCCAAGCCTTGCGTGTGTTGGCGTGACGCACACCACTCATCATTACTTGCCCCGTGGTGGAATCAACCAGTTCGTATTCAAACAGGAACGTTACGTCTTTATCACGTAACCCTAATGCCAATTCAGCGCCGGACAATACCAAGCGAATCGGGATCGCCTCGGTGATTTTCATATCCTGTAGCGATAAGTTAACGGACGTGATCGCCGGACGCAGTGTTAACACGCCCGCACCTGCTGACGCGCTTATCGGAATCCCGCTCACAGCAGCCTGCTGCCCCAATGCGTTATTAACTTTATGCCGTACTTCGTTGAGGACTTTGAGACTAACCTGATCATTGGGTGTTGGTTGAGGTGCAAAAACAACAGGCATCAGCTTCAACGCATGATATTTGGCAGGCCTGAACTCAGGTGAACGCCAACGCCACACCTGTGTTTCAGATACTACCGCTACAGGAGTTAACTGATCATAATTTGCCAAAAATCCGGTGGCTTGGGTTGGTTTAGTCGTAACCCCACCGCACGCGGCGAGCAGCGATGTGACCATCAGTGTCGTTGCCAATCTGAATACGCGCATAGACAGTAAATTCCTAGAGTGCGAGTTTGGCATCAGTGTAGCAGCGTCATTAATCCATGCGTGTTAAGAATTGCTAAGAAGTGTATCGAGAAAAGGTTTGTCACGGGGAGTCGAAAAAGGAAAGACCACCCCGGAGGGTGGCCCAAATGAGGTCGACAGAGATCAACCTGCTTCAGATTACTTCAGGCGTGCAAGACGCAAGTCTGAAGTGGACATGTCGCCGGTCAGCTGAATGCTGCCGATTTTTTCCAATGTATCCGAACGGTGCACGGAGATGTCACTGGACGTACCGCCGATGTACAACGTTTTACCATCGTTGGCCATGTTGATGTTGTAGTAGGTGTGGTCCATCGCCTGTACGTTGATGGTCTCACCCGTTTTCACATTGTGCTTCGATAGCTGATTGAAGGATCCGTACATAACATCTTTGTCATGCGGGTCAGTGATCCAGTTAAAGACGATGAATTCGAACGGCACTTTCTCAATGCTTTCAACATCACCTGTCTTCAGATCGATACGTACATGACCCCACAGGAAATCGGCTTTGGACTCGTCGCCCGGTGCACCATTCCAGCGGATAGTGAAGTACGGCATGATGAACTCACCCACGTGTTCACCTAAGGAGTGCATAGCAAATGCATCAGGCGGAACCCATTTATCAGGTGCCCGATCCCAGTTTTGCAACGCCTTGATCATGCGGGTTTTGCCATTCTGCGGATCAATGGCTTTCAGGTCACCACCACCCAGAATCACTTCGCCGTTATGCATCGCACCGATCTTAGTGATACGACGATCAACCGGGAAGGTACGTACAGGCTTCGCGTTCAGGCCATCATCCGTTTTGAATACCGCCAGACGCGGCTCCATGGTTTCGAAACGATCCGGCAGTTTACGTACCGGATTCTGAACGGTGTAAAGCTCTTTACCATCGGCACTGACGGCCATGGAGGTAATGCTTTTCACTTGTACATTATCGTAGGACTGCTTAACGGAGAATTTGATATCACAGTTGGTAATATCAAAACCGTATACGTCTTCCCACATATTGGTCATCACATACGCAACGCGGCCATCTGGTGACATGGCGATACCACCATTGCCGAACACACCCGGTACATCACAGGTACGAATCAACTTGTTGGTTTCTGTATCAACAATATGCAGCTCATTTGGACGCGTTACGGTCAGAATGTATTCGTGACCCCCCGCTTTCATTCCGTTAATCGTAGCTGGTGCTTCTGCAACGGTGTTGGCGTTGTTACACCCCGTCAGCAGTACAGATGCGCCAATGGCAGTGACAATCGCCGCCTGCTTAAACATCTTTGTCAGTTTCATCTGGCTATGCCTCCATCAGTCTTCAGGGAAGATGCTGTCAATTTTGCGCCAGTCTTCATTGGCCTTCGCAACATCCTGAGACCAGTCAGGGTGGCTGCTCATGGTGTCAGGCACCTGTGCTGGCCACCAGCACGCGTCCGCACAACCGTACAGATCTGATTCCATCGGCTGACAGAGGGAACCCAGTCCACCGAACGGGTCAACTTCCCAGCCCGGATCGTTAACTGAGGTACAGCCCACCACGGACTGCATCGCCACAACCTCTTCCACCTCACCCTGAGATGTCGCCTGGTCGAGCATTTTGGCTTTTTTATTGAACGATTTAAGGTGTTTCATTCAAGAACTCCTTCTAGGAGATACGTAAGCATCGAAGAACGCCGGGTTCTCGAGCATGATGCGCGAGTACGCCTCTACGCCGAAATCGACCCAGTCTCTGAGCAGATCGCAGTAATGGTAGGAAGGCGTCGCAGCATCGCCGTACTTCGCATAACTTTCGTGGTAACAACCACCGGAACAGATATTTCGGATGCGACAGGTTTCACAGCCCGTGTTGCTTCGATCAAGGCGTTGTTCGACAAACTCACCCAAACGAGTTTTGTCGATGCCCTGATCCACATCACCAAAGGTGGGTAACTCAGATCCGGTAAAGCGGTGACACAGGTTAACGCCACCCTGGGTATCAACCGCCAGCAAGCCCACACCCGCACCACATGGCAACTGTTTCTTGTTGCCTTCGTGCAGATCTGTCATCAGCTGATGCATGTTGCCGTAGCCCATGTTGCGGTGCTCCAGCGCAGCGTCCAGATACTCTTTACCGAGACGTTTCATCCCTGCGAACACTTCCACCATCTCCTCGGGGGTGAGGTTGAATGATGTAATATCGCCGGATGTCACGGGGCCAAAGCCTACTTCTGCGAAACCGAGTCCACTGAGATGATCAAAAATCGCTTCAACATCGGTGATACCCCGCGTCAGAGTTACACGGCAGCCCACCGGGCGCGCTGTGTAGCGGGATAACAACATATCGACTTTCTTTTTGACGACATCATAGGTTCCCTGACCGCCCACGGTGATCCGGTTTTTATCGTGCATCGCTTTCGGCCCATCCATAGAGACGGTGATTCCAAAGCGGTGTTCGTTAAACCAGTCCACCAGTTCTTCATTCAACATGGTGGCGTTGGTGGTCATGGTGAAGCTCACCTCTGACTCAAGTGCAGCAAAACGCTCTTCACAATACGCCACGACCTTTCGGATCAAAGGCATATTGGTGAGTGGTTCACCCCCAAAGAAGACGATGTTGTACTGACGCTGATTCGGAGATTCCTCCAGCAGCATCTCTACTGACTGAACCGCCGTCTCATAGGACATCTTGTCGCCCTCGGACGGGGTCGTCAGATCTTCCTTGTAGCAGTAGGTGCAACTCAGGTTGCAGCCGGTATTGGTGTTCAGAACAATCGTCGTCAACGGAAAGTTTTTCACTTTCTGTGGTTCGTGATTGATCTGCACAACACCACCGTCTGACAGTACACGCAGAGACTTCAGCTCCTCGATAGTGTCCATCACGTCGTGCGGCTGATAGCGACCATTAAAGCGATCACGGATCATCTGAGCGGTCACCCGTTCCTGCTCAGTAAACAGATCAATCAGCTCACGGCTCAGGCCATCCAACTCAAATAGGCTGCTGGTTGGCACGTGGAACATCATCTTGCGCGTATCTACGTCAACCAGATGCATGTTTGGCTTCACCAGGGATAAAGAACCCATATCTACCTCACCTGTTATTCTTATGTCGCTTGTCGCGAATTTGTCCGGAGGTTTACTGACCGATTACTGAAGAACCGGTTTTACAAAGGTCTGCACAGTGACCAGCAGGTGTGCTTCACCCTGTACGTTGTTGTTACCGTCATTAACGGTACCGACAACAGACAGATTGCCCACGTTGTTGGTCGACATTCTACGTTCAGGGTTCAGACCCGCATCACCCGGTGTAAAAACACCGTCGCGGCTGATCGTACCTGCGTATTTAATGTCATTGTCGTGCTGAGCGATCTCATCAAATGGCTTCAGAGACCAGGCGGCAGGCATGTAACCCAGACGCAGATCATCCTCGGTACCCGGTTTGCCATCAGCGCCCGCCGCGTAACCCACCGCGCGGTATGCAGACTTCAGCTTGGGAATCGGACCGCCGGCGCCACCGATACGTGCAATCGATTCAGACGGTGTGATTTCCACACGTGCAACCTGATCGTAAACCGCCAGTGCAGTTTTTGCGGACGTACGGCCAACCTTGACGTTGATCGCACCGACCTTCGCGGTCTTAGAGGCCTCTGCCAGAACCACAACGCGATTTGCATTACGAGACACGACTTTCAGCATTTTCACGCCGTTGCCCAGCTGCACATTGCCTTTGAGGTTGTTGCCGGAGATAGTGACCAGCTTGCGCTCGCCCTGTTTGATATACGACGGAGTGACCGCAGTAATAACGTTACCTTTGACGGCTTTAACGCTGCCACCAATGATCTCATCATCGCGCTCAAACATACGGCCTTCCAGCGCGGAACCATCGGCGGATGCCGCCAGAACCTGACGTACTTTAACGCCATCAATGGTCAGGCTCGCGCGCCACTCATAACCGGCATAAACAATCGCACGCCCTTCACCACTCAGCGGTGTGCCATCGGCATACTGGCCTTCAAGCGCAACGGTGTAATTATCCGCTGCGGTTTTGCTGACCCGCAGTGATGCGTCAAAGGTGCCTTTACCCGGCATATAACCGGTCATGGCCCAAGTACCGTTCAGTGACTTTTTGTTTACTTTCTGCCAGTTATTCCAGGCATCACTGTTGAACGGGTAATCTTTCGCTAGCTTAGGTGCCACATTGGTCAGCGCAATATCGAACCATGCGCGATCTCGTGCTCCGGCATGGAATTCAGCGGTTGGCTGCTGTCCCATATGGAAATGGATCAGGTGCTTCCATTCATCTTCTGTACGACGCTGCAGTGCGACACGTGCACCGGAATGACAACGAACACAGGTTTCCTGTACCAGTTGATCAAAAGACTCAACGACGTTCGGTTCCTTCTCCAGTAGGTATCGCACACCGTCTGTTTCTGACGGTGCCAGACCCTGTGTATCCGCCAGATGTTTCACCAGCGTGCGCTTCTCTTCCGGAGAGATCACCAAGCCGCGTTGCTGTTGCATGCGGCTAATAGTCATCATCCAGCCTTCAGGTGTTTTACGCTGTTCGCTGATACGTGAGAACGGGGTTGCCGATTCTCCCGTTTCGGTATGACACGACAAACAGCGATCGCGAATGATGCTCTCTGCATCTGCAGCCTGAGCTGGCATCGTCACTAAACCCGCAAGGGCCAGTGCACCAGTTCCCAGAAGTGCGCGCGTTGTCTTGTTATTATTCAAGGCCATCACTCCTTAATAGTTCGTGATTCTAGATTCGCACCGGTAACCGCCACAGCACAGTACTGAAAGCGATATGTTGAGCCTGACCCGCTGATGCAGGCCCAACTGGTGTGCTATCCAAAGTAACCGCATGGTGTAAATAAAATTCCGCGCTTTTGTTCGAAGATGTAGGCAGATGTATCAAGATGTAACAGGCAATCAAAATTGTAAAATAAGCCATTGTTTTGTTTGATATTCTGGAAACCACGGAGTAAATATAAGTACTGATAGCGGGCATCTTAGACAGAAATCGGGTGTTTCGCTCAGGTTTATGTAACGCTTATTCAATTTTGGATCAGTCACTATGGTTCCAGACAGCCCAACCAACGCCCACATCTTAATTGTTGAAGATGACTTTGCCTCCCGCTCCCTCCTTGTCAGCTACTTTGAACGTGAGGGTTACCGGATCAGTGAGACAGAACAAGCTGACGATCTCGTCAAGCGGGTAGAAGACGACAATGTAGATCTGGTGTTGCTGGATATTAATTTACCCGGCAAAGATGGCCTGACGCTGACACGGGAGCTGCGGGCTGCGTCTCGCGTGGGCATTATTCTGGTCACCAGTAAGGGCGATGAAATTGACCGCATCGTGGGATTAGAGCTGGGTGCTGACGATTACGTCACAAAACCCTTCAATCCACGTGAGCTGTTGGTGCGCGCAAAGAATTTGCTGTGGCGTGTACGCAGTCAGGATAAAGACCCACGGGAAAATGCCCGCCAGGTCGCAGTATGGAACTTCGAAGGCTGGTCACTGGATGGCAGCAAACGTCTGCTGACAGCATCTGATGAAACCAGTGAACGTTTGCCTGAAGGCGAGTTTAAGCTACTCCATGCATTGATCGCCCACCCTGGACAGGTCTTGTCACGGGATCAACTGATGGATGCTATACACGACCGTGAATGGACACCCAATGACCGCTCGGTTGATGTCCTGGTCGGCCGCTTGCGAAGAAAGCTACGTGATAACCCCGCCGACCCGCACTTTATACTCACCGCCCATGGGGCGGGTTATATGTTTGCCGGTGAGCTGGAGTAACTTTTGATGTCGACCCTGCCCGGCTACCGTATTACCAAGCATCTACATAAAGGCCGGCGCAGTAACGTCAGTCGAGCAATTCGTACGCAAGATGACACCTCGGTGGTGATCAAACAGCTGAATGCCTCGCAGGCAACGGGTGAAGAGATCGGCCTGTTCCAGCATGAGTATGAGCTGCTCTCTACGCTGGATATTCCTGGCGTCATACGACCCCTGACACAAATTCATACCGAGCAGAGTATCGCGACCGTTTTTGATGATCTCGGTGGCAGTTCGTTGCGTCAGGCACTTAACCGTGGTGAGCACCCTTGGTATGACTGGTTACCATTCGCGGTCAGCCTGGCAGAACTGATCGGCCGCATCCACAAAGCCCAGATTATTCATAAGCAGATCTCACCGGACAATATCATTATCGATGAAGCAGATCCGGCGAACGGGCTGCAGATCATCGACTTCACGCAGGCAACCCATCTTCAGCGCGAACAGGCCACCTGGAACTACAACCAGCTAGCGGAAGACACCCTGCCCTACATCGCGCCCGAGCAGACAGGACGCATCAACCGCGCCATCGACTACCGCACGGATTTTTATGGCTTAGGTGTCACCCTCTATGAATTAATGACGGGCCGACCGCCTTTTCGTGATGAAGACCGTATGGCACTCGTGCACAGTCATATAGCCAAACAACCTGATCCACCGCATCTGATCAATCGCGAGTTACCCGAAGTGGTCTCTCAGATCATCATAAAGTTACTGGCAAAGGATGCGTCCGAACGATACCAATCGATCTTTGGATTGATTCAGGACCTGAAAACCTGCGAAGAGGAGTGGCAGCGGAATAAGCGAATCGTAAGCTTTAGCATCGCTTCAGAAGATCGCTCAGAACGCTTCGAAATACCCCAACGACTCTATGGCCGCGCCGACATCATAAAACGGTTGCTGAGCAGTTATGACAGCACAACCCGCGGGCACCAGTCGCTGGTCATGATTTCGGGATATGCTGGCATCGGCAAATCCAGCCTCGTGCATGAGATCCGTCAGTATGTGAATGCCAAAGGCGGTAGCTTTGTCAGTGGCAAGTTCGATCAGTTTCGCCGCAACAGGCCCTATGCAGCGATCACCTTCGCCCTGCAAAGCCTGATCCGTCAGCTACTGACAGAATCGGAAAACAGCATTGCTCTGTGGCGTGCAAAGCTACTGGAAGCACTTGGCGACAACGCACAGGTGTTTATCCGTCTGATTCCTGAGCTGGAGTTGATTGTCGGAAAGCAACCCAACGCACCTAAGCTGGCGCTGACAGAGGAACAAAACCGCTTCTCCCGCTTATTTATGCGTCTGATTCAGACGCTGGCATCAGGAGAACGTCCATTAGTCCTGTTTCTGGACGATCTTCACTGGGCAGACGGTCCCAGCGACCGCCTCTTGGCGAAGGCGGCTCGCGCCAATGCCGATCATCCAATTCTCATCCTCGCCTTCTCGCGTCCCGAAGTTCTCGAAAGACTCGAGCCCGCCGCGGGACTCCGGGGC
>NZ_JBFGYC010000130.1:0-8126 GCF_041587635.1 Pontibacterium sp.
ATATCGGACATTGAGTGAAAAATTCACGATGCCACTGCATACAAAAATGCACAGTTGCAGCGTGAACGGGAGTTCAAGGGCTTTATCGTAGGCGTTTTTTTGAAAGTGACGGAATCAGCGTCATCGGGAACACGAATGCAGAATGGACCTGAATCGATTACAAAGGCTTCTATTGCAGAAAAGGAGATGGGAGATGGATCTCCTGTCGATCATTCCAAAACATATGCCTTGAAATACGGGGAACCATCTCATAAGCCACCGTGTTATCAGTGGCTTTTATATTGTGACGTAGATAATCAGATTGGCTGACGACTTTCAGTGGTCAGAATCAGTAGCAGGGCTTCACTATGCTCCAGCGCATCACGTCCCAGTGGGGTCAGATAGCCACCATCGTCCTGAGTGATCAGGCCTTTATCGTGCAAGCGCTGTGCAGCTTCGATCATCTCTGTTGCTGCCGTGTTATGGACTTTGATGCCACTCTGGGTTGATTCCAGAGAAAACTGGCTAAGCAGGTTGAGTTCGTCAAGCAGAGACTGAGAGTACGGCATTCGTCGGATTCCTTCTGTCAGACCGGGCGATGGTGCCCGGTTCTATAAGACGTAACAGCAGGTCAGACGCGGTGAGCTGTAGTGTCGGCTTTATCAGCCTGAGTGATACTCTCTGGCAGATTGCCATGCTGCACAATACGAATGACCTTCTCTACTCTAACACCTTTACGGTGAGATTTGGCACGATAAGGGTTGCCGGTGGCTTCTGCCAGTGCGTGAAAATCCATAATGTGACTCCTTTTATATTTATTGTGGGGTGTTCGTGGGTATTTTCGTTGGAGTACGAGATGGAACGGTGTAGCAGTGGATCGTCAGGGCCTGAGTTTGAACATCGATAACCCCATGTATGAGTCTCTAATATCAATCAGATAAAAATGATTCACCAGTCAACTTTCGTTTGATGTGCTGCTGCAGCATGTTTAGATTTCATATTTGAAAGATGCCTGGATGCCCTCTGGCAAATAGCTCTGCATATGATAAAAAGACAACAAATTCCGTTGGAAAGGCGCAGCAAAACGCAGCTTTATTTCTGCCGAAGCGCGCTATTATTCGTAAAAATTCCGTCTACTAAATTCAATCCGGAGGTCTTCCGATGAGCATTACCCGTATGGAAACCGGCCAGCGTATGAGCCGTATCGTTATTCACAACAACACAGTGTATCTCTGCGGCCAGGTTGCTGCGGATGCGTCAGCGGGCATTGAAGAACAGACCCAGACTATGTTGGATAAAGTTGATGCGTTGCTGGAACAGGCGGGAAGTGACCGTGAGCACATCCTGTCCGCAACATTGTACATTCGTGACATGAAGGATTTTGCAGCAATGAATGCTGTATGGGATGCATGGGTTCCTGAAGGTCACGCTCCTGCTCGCGCATGTGTGGAAGCGCGTATGGCACGTCAGGAATTGCTGGTCGAGGTATCAGTGGTTGCGGCGCAGAAGTAAAGCAGCCTATGCCACAACGGAGATCAGCTGCATAAGCAGCTGATCTTGTATCGCGCATCGCTTTTATTGTCGCCGTTCATACCGGGGCTTCCGGTATCTAATTCAGCATATCTGCAGTGGTTTCGTATTGCTCTGCCAGCAAGAAGTCTGCGGCTGTTTGTCCTTCATCTCTTAATACTGAAGCCTGGCGCCTCAGCTCCCGGATCATATCTTCCCTGCGAATGCGCGGTTCTGCGCGTTGCAACTGCGGTGCTTTATTCGGATCGGCCTGATAGTACATCTTCGAATCCTCTTCGCATATTATTCTAATATCGCTGCGTCTCTGAGCGGACAACGTACAGAGATTCAGTATAGACGCTCTCTGAAAGGAGAAGAGGGTTGGCAGAAAATATGGATTCCAAAGTGCACAAAAGCCGTTTTTTATTGTTCCAGGTCATTTTAGAACTGCTGCATCATTTCTCGCACTCTGCGGTCGTCCACGCACCGTTTGGCATAACTCAGTGTGGCGTCACTACAGTGTATCGATTCCATATCAGCAGGCAGTTCTGCACCTGAATTGATTAGGAAGTGAATCAGTTCAAGACGCTCTGTTCCTAATGCCAGAGGCATTAGATCGGGGTCCTGAGTGAGCTGGCTCCCGTATTCAATCAAGCGACTCAGATGCACCATCTGTTCGGTTTCAGAGCAGTGATAGAAACATGCGCTTAGCAAATTATCCGTATTGGCGTCTGCACCGGCTCGCAGCAACTGGGTGATCAGATTCAGGCTATTCTCAGATTGCTGTAATGCCAACAGTAATAAAGGCCGGCCGCAACTGGCCAGTGCATTCGCATTACACCCCTGATTCATGATCAGTTCCAGTGACTTGGGTTGTTGAGCACTAATAGCAACCTCTGCTGCGGATTGCTTATCTCGTAACGGAGCATCCAAGGCTGCCGCATCAAATTTCGTCAGCAGTCGGGCAAGCTTATCCAAGTCCGCATCAATGATGGCGTTAATCAGTTTCTGGTTACGGCTGGAGGTAAGTATTTTTAGCATGGCGTTTCAAAATCCCAGACGGCTGCGCAGTGGTTTAATTGTGAGCAATAGCAATACAACCGCTGCCACCCAGTGGAGCAGCATATATTCACTGCCGTATTGATGATCGCTAATACCTGCAGCGAGCTCGAATGCGGCATCACCCAGCAAGGCATCAACCAGCAACCCGAGACCCACCGCGCTGATACTGATACCTGTCAGATAAAGGACGACCGCACGTTTACCCAGTTCCCGGATCAATATACCAAGAGATGCGATGTTTGTAGCGGGGCCCACCAGCAGGAAAACCAGCACCGTCCCCGGGGATAATCCGGCAACAAGCAGTGCAGCAGCTAGTGGTGTTGAGGCGCTGGCGCAAATATACAGCGGTAAGCCAACCAAAAGCATCAGCAGCATAGCGCCTAATCCGGAACCATAGGCAGTGAGATTGCCCGGCTCGATCAGTGATGCAATGACAGCGGCCATCACCAGACCAAACGCCATCCAGTATTTTATATCGTCCAGAACATCAACCAGTGCGAAGCGTAATCCAGCCCAGATACCTGGTTTTTTTGTAGGTGTTGTTTCAGTTTTAGATTGGCTGCTGCAGCATGATGCCTGAGGTGAAGCCTCTTTAACCGCATTTTTACCGCTGCAAAAACTGCTTGTTGTTGTGACCGTGGCAAGGGGGGCGGCTGCATTTTTACTGCCGCAGCAGCTGGTTGTCGTCATGACAGGGGCAACGGGCTCGGCCGCTTTTTTACTGGAGCAGCAGCCAGTATCCGATGCTGAACTTTCTGCGGGTGATTCCTCTGCCTGCTTGCTGCTACAACAGCTTTTTACAGGAGTTTTTTGATCTGCAGTTGCTTTAGCCGTCCCGTCCCGATCAAAAAACAGGACCAGTAAACCACTCGCAATCGCGCTGGTGATCGCAGAGAACGGACGGATGATCGCCATCACGGGTCCCATCAATGCATAAGTGACGGAAATGGAGTCGATGCCTGTTTCTGGAGTCGCTATCAGGAAGGATGTGGTGGCCGGCTTAGAATCCCCGCTGCGGTGCAAGCCAATCGCGGTCGGTAACACGCCACACGAGCACAGAGGAAGAGGAGCTCCGATCAGCGCGGCACGGATGACGGACCCCGGACCTTTTCCGCTGAGAAGGCGCTTGACCAGTTTCTCAGGAATCCAGCCTTTGATGACCGCCGCCAGCGATAAACCGAATAATAACCAGATCGCAGTTTCGAGATAGATATTTAGCAGGTTTTCCAGAAACGTCATGGGCAACTATAGCTCTTAATGTCGGTGCATGGATCTTAATTCGATGCTTCTAATATACGCCGATTGAATAAATGCAGCGAGACTAATCAGATGACGCCCCAAACACGCAAGAGATAGATACCTGCACTAAGACTCAAGACAGAGCCTAAAGTGGTCGTCAAAATAATATTGGCAGCCAATTCCCCGTTCGCGCCCGTGGCTTTTGCCATCACAAAGCTGGCGGCGGCGGTTGGGCAGCCAAAAAGAATAAACAGCATGGCCAGATCCTGACCGCGAAAACCATAAATCCATGCACCAATACTCAGACCCACCGGCAAGATAACCAACTTGGTCGAGGTTGCCCAGAATGCCATGGCGGAGGTGTCTTTCAGGCTCTTGATGCTAAGGGAGCCGCCAATGGCTAGCAGTGCAAGCGGAAGCGTGAGGTTAGCAAAATAGCGGCCGGTTTTTTCCACGACTTCAGGTAACGTCCACCCCATAAATGAGAACGGCAATGCAAAAAGTACCGCCAGAATCAGTGGATTCTTAATAATTTCCACCAGCGCTGAGCTGAACTTTAAACCGCCCTCTTTATGCAGCGGTAAGGTAAGAGCAAAAATTGACAGTACGTTATACAGCGGGATCACCATCGCCAGCAGGATCGATGCTTGCGCAAGCCCGGAGTCCGCAAATAAGTTATAGGACACCGCTAAGCCAATAATTCCGTAGTTACCGCGAAATGCCCCCTGAATAAACGCCCCCAGATCCCGGCCATCCTTGATCCAGCGTGCTGCCAGCCACCACAAGAGGGCAAAAGAACTTAGGGTGGCACCCACAAAGTAGATCAGTTGATCGGGATTAAACACCGACTGAAAATTGGTGCCGGAGATCGCCATAAAAACCAGTGCAGGCAGCGTGAGCGTAAACACCAGTCTGGAAGCTGTGCTGACAAAAGGGGCATCAATCAGGCCTATGCGCTTGAGTACGATACCGAGGAAAACAATAAAAAAGATCGGTGCAACGGTATTGGCGGTAAACGCCAGAGATTGCAGGTAGAGTTCCAACGTGAATAATCCGCCGTAGAAGTATCAGTAAGATGAATACGACGCAATTTTAGCACAAAGGCAATGCCGGAGTTGTGACCTCCCAGGACGTTCAGCGGTACGAGATCAGCGTACTTATTGATGAAGCTTGGGGTAGTCGAAACGGGTGAGCGTACCGCAGCTTTCTGCCAGCTCCGACCAGCTGGTGATACTCAGATGGATATGCAGGAGTCCAGCGGTAGGAAATTTTTCCAGCACATCATGGGTGAGAAAATAACCCAGATCTTGCAGCCCCGGATTGTGGCCAAACATCATGATATGACGGTAACGGTCTGATTGGTTTTGTAATACGTTAAGTAAGGTTTCGTAGCAGGACTCGTATAACTCGGGAATTTTCCGGATCTCTTCCAGAGGCATGTCCAATGACTGACTAACCGATTCAGCGGTGGTGACCGCTCTGACAGCGCCGCTACTCAGAATCAGATCAGGAAAGAGCTCAAACTTAACAATGCGCTCTCCTAAAGCAGGCAGGTCGCGCAGACCTCGTTTGTTAAGCGGGCGTTCAAAGTCGCTGAGACTCGGATCGTTCCAACAGGATTTTGCGTGCCGGATTAGGGTGAGCTGACGCATAATGTTTCCCCCCTTTGAATTACTAGTATTGTGGTAAAGGGGTAAAACCTCAAAGAAAAAACAAAAAAACGCCCGAGTCATCAGCTGGCTACGGGCGTTTTATGATCACTGAATTTAGCGATAATCGTAGAAACCGCGACCGGCCTTTTTACCCAACCAGCCCGCTGCGACGTACTTGCGCAGCAACGGTGCCGGGCGGTATTTATCTTCGCCCAGATCGTGATGCAGGACCTCCATCACCGCTAAGCAGGTATCCAGACCAATAAAGTCGGCCAGCGTCAGTGGGCCCATCGGGTGCGCACACCCCAGCTGCATCGCGGTGTCGATATCCTCTACATTCGCGATACCTTCTTCCAATACATAGCAGGCTTCGTTGAGCATCGGCACCAGAATACGGTTAACGACAAACCCCGCTTTATCATTACACGCGACCGGGCTCTTTCCGAGCTGTTCCGTAAATGCCTTAGCCGTGTCAAAGGTGCTGTCGCTGGTCGCGAGACCTCGAATCACTTCAACCAACGCCATCACAGGCACCGGGTTGAAGAAGTGCATACCGACCACTTTATCCGGACGACTGGTCGCCGCACCAATGGTCGTGATGCTGATAGAACTCGTATTGGATGCCAGAATGGTACCCGCTTTGCACACCGAATCCAGATGCTGGAACAGGTTGAGCTTTAGGGTTATGTCTTCACTGGCCGCCTCGATCACCAGATCACAATCAGCCAGATCGGTCAGCGAGCCAACCGGTGTAATATGCTGAAGCAGAGTATCCGCCTCACCAGCAGTGATCTTCTCTCTTTCCACCTGCGAATTCAGGCGCTTGGCGATGCTATTAAGTCCATTTTGTGCTGCTTGCAGATTTACGTCTGAGATTCGCACCGCGACGCCTGCGGCAGCGATAACCTGAGCAATACCGGAACCCATTTGTCCCGCACCGACTACACCTACTGAGCTGATCGTTGTCATCTGTCCCCATCCACTCTACGAGAATTTTTGCACACTGAGATTAATCGTTACCGGCCAGTATAAGGGAATGTACTGACATTCGACAGCGCGGGGCTATGAGTCTTTCGATGGAGTAAGTTTGCTGAAATCGTCGGCACCGGGACCGAGTGGCTGACCGTAACTAAATTCAACATAGTTGCCGTTAGGGTCTCGCAGTCCACAGTAATAGCCCACCGGAAAAGGCTCCTGACGGGGCTCCCATACCAGACTCCCTGCCTGGCGTGCCCGCTGAGCTATATCATCAACGGCAGCATGGCTGTCTAACGCAAAGCCAAAGTGCCGATAGTCGTTATCCGCCAACACCAGATTCTGCCCCCCATTCATTAATACGAAAATGAAATCAGTTTCGCGTGAAGGCTCAGCCATCCATATGATCTTTTTCGGACCGTGCTGACGCTGATGAATAATTGCCATGCCACAGAACTGACGATAAAACTGAACGCACGCATCAATGTCCTCCACGTGCAATGCAATATGTGTCAAACGGGGTGTCTGCATAATAAAACAACCAGTCGATTCAGAATTGAGTATATAGAAGATATAGCTTAGAAACGGCGGGGGTGATGCGAGGCGGTGTTGTCGTTCAGGTATGAGGATTGCGCCCCCGGTTTATAATTTTAATAAACTAGTTTATTGCTTAAACCGTTCTGTCTCCGGGGGCGGCGAGCAGAAAAGTATCTCGTGTTTAGTGGTCGTCCAGCAGACCTTTATCAACAATTCGCCATGTCAACTCACAGGCTTCCAGCCTTTCCAAAAGCGTTGCTTCAATCTCCTCATCGGTCAGTACTGCTTCTAACTCGTGTTTATGTTTCCGGTCGAGTGTAGGCTCCTCCATAGGAGGGTGTTGGTTGCTCCTCATTGTTAACCGCCCTCTGTAATACTTGGTTGGTCATGTCCTTTCTGAAGCTTACCAAGAGGTATTAGCCCCTCTGCTGAGAGGTCTTTTTTATTGTTGGTAAGCGGTCTGGGTGAGACCGCATCTCCTAAAGGCTAGCACTGATCAAAAAAAAGTCATACCTTTTAGTGGGCTTTAATATCCGACTATTCAAATATGAATTATTTGTTACAAATATATTTTTGGTAAGTTATTGAATATTTACATTAACAGATTGATATTTATGAATTTTATTTTTTATTTCTCTTGGTTTTAATACAAGATTTTTTAATTTCTCTGGGCTATTTAGCGAATATTTAAGGCTTACACATGCTTGCCAAGGAGAAACAAACAAACGTTTGATTAACGGAATTCCTATTCGGATATCCTTTCACATTTTTCTCGCGCCTCTCGTCTCAGTGCCATACTAGAATGAGTTCTGTAAGCAACCCAGCAAGCGTACATGGAGTGAGGACAGGGTTATGACGGTTGAACGGGGACACTCTATCCCTGAGGCGATCAATCCTCAGGGCTTTAAAAACGTAACGGATATTGCGGCATGGGCATGCAGTCAATATGCCGATAAACCAGCTTTTACCAGTCTCGGGCGTACCTTAAGCTTTCAGGAACTCGACGAGCTGGCCGACGCCTTTGCGGTGTATCTGCAAAGCTATACGGATCTGGAGCCCGGCGACCGTATCGCAGTCCAGTTACCCAACATCGTGCAGTATCCCGTCGTACTGCTTGGGGCAATGCGAGCCGGCCTGGTCGTGGTCAATACCAACCCCCTCTACACCGCATCC
>NZ_JBFGYC010000131.1:0-8090 GCF_041587635.1 Pontibacterium sp.
GCCAACGCAATCCAACGGCTGTAGACACCGAATATCAACGCGACACCCCCGGCGATTTCTAGACCCATGGTCAGTGGTCCAAGAAACGCTGGCAAACCTAATGAACCAAAGAAGCCCGCCGTACCTTCCGGCGTAAATACCAAGAGTTTCAACAAGCCGTGTGCCAGATACATAGCCCCCAGCGCCAGACGTAAAACTGTCGCTGCATAATCGTTAGAGTTGTTTAGCGTGGTCATTTCATCTTCCCGTTAAGTTGTTGAGGAATATTTTTGACCAACAAACCAATTCAAACAATAATCAACTTAATTGACTCATTGTTAAGAAATATTGAACAGTATGGATAAACTGAATCTGATGACCTCCTTCATCGCCGTGGCAGAAGAAGGCACTTACACAGCGGCGGCCAAGCGTCTGGGTAAAACCAAGGCGCTGATCAGCACCCACGTATCCCAACTGGAAGGTTTGCTGGATGTTCGCCTGATTACCCGCTCAACCCGCAGCATGCAGCTAACTCCCACGGGGCAGAGCTATTACGAAGAAGCCAAAAAAGTACTGGATGACATCGCCACCCTGGAGGCACAGGTCAGACAGGAGCATCAGACCCTTGTGGGCCGGTTGCGTATCTCTGCGCCCGCTACGTTTGGCGAGCTGGTAATGATGCCGTTTATCGCCCAGATCACATCGCAAAACCCACAGCTCAACGTAGAGCTGATGCTGAACGATCGCTATGTCGATATCGTGGCTGAAGGATTTGATGCGGCGATACGCATCGGGCATCTGGAGGATTCAACGCTGATCGCCCGTCCGGTTGGCAAGATCACCATGCGACTCTGCGCAGCGCCAGAATTTCTCGAACAACACGGAATGCCCGCGTCACCGGATGATCTCTGCAACCTGCCCTGTGTCTTTGATACCAATTACCGGCAGGCCAACCGTTGGGGATTCACCCATGCCGGTCGGGCATTTGATGTAAAACCCAACATCATCGCACGTGTGAATAGCGCACTGGCCGCCGCAAATATGGCAAAGACCGGCGCAGCAATCACCTATGCACCTGATTTCGCCGTACAAGACAGTCTGGCGAAGGGTCGTTTGATCAGCCTACTGGAAGAGTGCTGCCTGACAGAGATCCCGATCAACATGATCTACCCGCACCGCAAACACCTCTCGGCCAAAGTCACCACCTTTATCGAGCAGTTCTCAGCGTACGTGCAACAGAGGAATATCGAAGAGAGTGACTGAGTTTTTAGGAAAGCCCTAATTGCTGATTCCATCCTCAGGACAGCGCAAACAGATCGCTCTCTAACGCCAGCAGCTTTTGCTTGGCTGGCAAGCCACCCGCATAACCGACCAACTGACCGTTACTGCCAATAATGCGGTGACAGGGAACAAAGATAGAGAGCGCATTCGCACCATTCGCACTGGCGACGGCACGCACCGCCTTGGGGTTATCCATCTTTTCTGCCAGCTGTTTGTAGCTAGCGACACTGCCATAGGGAATCTGTTGCAGCTGATCCCACACCAATTTTTGAAAGCTTGTTCCAGCGGTCAGCAAAGGCACATCGAATTCACGGCGTTGCTGAAGGAAGTACTCCTCCAACTGCTGGATCGCCAGATCAATCACCGCATCACCCTGCTCTACGAACTTCGCATTGAGTGTTTTCTTAATGCGACTATTCACCGCATCGCGCATCTTTCGATAGCGCCAGTCACACAAACATAAACGACCGTCAGTCGCGCCGAGAATCAACTCACCTACAGCCGTGGTGTAATACTGGATACTGATTGTTTTCGTCATGTAGGTGCTCCATCGATAGAACGTTGAACGCCGGACACAACCTTGTGACCGGCAAAGAACGGATGTGCAGTGTGTACCAAACGAATAATTGGAGAAAGCACTTCATATCTCATCGGGCAGGCCCGGACTCCCAACAAGGTCTAAACTTTGTGTCTCCACGTCACAGGTTGCCATAAACTTTTACGACCATTTGCAGGTCAAACTGAACAATCCAACTCGAGGCTGCTGTTATGCATCAGGCAAATCCAGTGTTCCGCTGCGCGTCGTACGTGTTTTCAATCAGTCTGGTTTTCCTTTTATCTATCTCGACGACCTTTGCCGCCAATTTCGGTCACGAAGACGGTATCCAATGGCAACCTTGGGCACAGAGCACCTTCGCCAAAGCCAAAGCAGAGAACAAACTGATTCTGATTAACGTGGGCATGGAGGGGTGTACCGCCTGCAATCGTATGGAACGGGTCACCTATCGCAATCAGGCGGTGATCGATCTGATTAACCAGCATTTCATCGCTGTGGCCGTTGATGCACAAGCCCGGCCCGATATTGGCGAACGCTATTCTGACTGGGCGTGGCCAGCCACCGCATTTCTAATGCCCGATGCGACTCAGGTCTTCGCCATGGCAGGGAACAAGCTGCCACGAAACTTTATTCCCATGATGGATGATCTGGTCAGCCAGCACCAACAGAGCACCCTAAAACCCGACCCGAATTCACCGTATGCAGCACCCAGCCAACCGGTCGACACGGAATTGACCCGCGTACGCGACCGGGTACGTATGCAACTGGACCGCGCCTATAACGAAAAAACCGACAGTTGGGGACGCTGGGGCATCAACACCGAAGTGGTCGGCCCACGCCTGCACCACCTGTATTACCGTGCCCACCTGTACGATAACGCTGAGTTGCGCAACATGGCACTGAAAGTCAGCGACTCCTTTATTCGTGCATTGGATCCCGTCTGGGGAGGTATCTATCAAGTGCCTATCGCACCGGCCATTTCCCAACTACCGGATCGATTTAACAAACTGCGTGCCATACCGGAGAAACGGATCGGCAACCAAGCCAATGCCTTGCTTGCCCTGAGCGAAGCGTACCAACTCACCAACGATGAAAAGTATCGCCGTGCCGCAACCGAAGTTGATCGTTATCTAAATGACTGGATGCTCAGCCCGAATCAAACCTGGTACGCCAACCAGAAAGACGAACCCGCTGGCCTCCCCCACAATTGGTGGCCGCAGGACTACTGGTTACTCAAAACAGACGAAGAGCGCCGAAAATACGGTATTCCGCCCATCGATCACGCGGTCTATACCGATAAAAATGCGGAAGTGATTAGCGCTTATACGCGCGCCTATGAAGTGTTCAAAAACAGGGATTACCTTGGTCGCGCGGTCAAGGCCGCGGACCACTTGCTGGCAGAACGACTACAACCTGATGGCTGGATGCGACAGTCCGTAGATAACCAGCAGATGAGTGCCGATCAGCGCGTTCATCCCCATACCGAAGAGATTCGTCCATTTTTGCGCCCGCAAGCACAATTTGGCACCGCACTGCTGGATCTGTACCAAGCCACCGGACAGGAACGTTGGTTACAACAGGCAGGCACACTGGCAGATGCCATGCTGACAACCCTGTACGATCATCAGAACAATGGCTTTTTTGCGACCACACCGGACGATACGGCCGCACTGATCCCGCCGCGTAAACCACTGGAAGACAACGCACTGGCGGCCAGCTTCTTTTATGACCTGCACATTCTGACCAAAGACCCGCGTTACCAACCCATTGCCGAAGCAACGATCAGAGCGGTCGCCACGCCTGACATTCTGGCGCGCGAAGGTAAGATGACCGGCAAAACAGCATTGGCACTGGAGCAATTAACCGCCGCCTATGTCGAGTTCTCGGTTGTCGGTGCGCCAGACTCACCCGTCGCACAAACACTCTATGCCGCAGGCATGGACACCCACCATCCGCGTAAGCTACTGCACTACGAGAAACCCGGCCGTTATCCTGATCTGGGAAAACCGGTGGTGTTTATCTGCAACCCGGATCGTTGCTCTGTTCCTCTGTTCACCCCGGAACAGGTTCGCGAAACCGCCGCGACTTTCCGTGCAGGGGCAACATCGCTCTGACCACACGGGATGTGGCATCTGACAACTAGCTCACCCAAGCCCAATCACACCACAGTGACAGGTGTGATTGGGCGATACATCCGCATACACATCCGCACAGTATTTTCCGCGCCATTTCGACCACCGTTTCAGAGTTCGAAAGTGGGCCCAGTAGGTGACCTAAAAATGGGTCTTCGCCTACCCCATCCTATTTCCTATCCTAATGGCAATACAGTACTCGCCCACCGGCTCGACACGTGATGGCCGAGATACGTCACCGAACATTGATGGAGTTCTAATACATGGAAACGCAAATAAACGCACTGGGACAACATACCGGTGTCGACCTCAATAACTGGCAACCGTGCTCACATCCTGGACCTGATCCGATGATTGGACAATATTGCCGATTGGTCGCCCTCTGCACGGAGTCCCATGCACAACAGCTGTTTGAAGCGTTTTCCGAGGATACAAACCACCGGAACTGGACCTACCTGCCCTACGGTCCATTCGACACACTGGAAAGCTTCAAAGTCTGGTTAGTAGAGTCGAGTCAAAGCCGTGACCCACTCTTTTATACGATTATCGATCAGCGCAGCGATCAAGCAGTGGGGTTAGCCAGCTACCTGCGGATAGAACCTACCGTGGGTGCTATCGAAGTAGGTCATATTCATTTCTCACCACGCTTACAGAAAACACCGCTGGCAACCGAAGCGATGTACCTGATGATGCATCGGGCGTTTGCTGAACTGGGCTACCGACGTTACGAGTGGAAATGTGACGCCTGCAACCAAGGCTCACGTAACGCCGCTCAACGACTCGGGTTCCAGTTTGAAGGCATCTTTCGTCAGGCCACAGTCTACAAAGGCCGGAATAGGGATACCGCGTGGTTTTCAATCATCGATAAGGAATGGCCCACACTGCAGGCCATGTTCGAGCGCTGGCTGAATGAATCCAACTTTGATAACAACGGCCGGCAGATCAACAGCTTGTTAGCCTGTTTAAAGGAGAACGCCGCATGAGCATCACCGTTTCATCCCTCAGCCATAATGATTACGAACAGTGGCAAACCCTGTTCAGTGCTTATGCCGATTTCTATAAGATGCCCATGGATCGCACGATACTGGAAAACGTCTGGTCATGGATCTTTGACGACAACAAAGCCTTCTTCTCCCTGATCGCCAAGGATGAGAACGGCCAAGCTGTTGGGTTTATGCACTATCGCGCGATGCCTTCACCACTTCGTGGTAAAGATGTTGGTTTTCTGGATGACCTGTTTGTTGATCCCGCGTATCGAAGTTCGGGCGTGGTTGATGCACTGTTTGATGCACTGCATGCCTCTGCGAAAGAACAGCACTGGCCCAGCGTAAGATGGATCACCGCCGAGAATAACTACCGGGGGCGTGCAGTCTATGACCGCGTCGCCAGCAAAACCCATTGGCAAACCTATCAACTGGATATTTCTTAAGGACTTAGTACTAAAACAAGTTATATCTCTGGCAGACGATTAGCTTACCTAAGTGAATCCTCTGTCCATATCATCTCCAAATCCTCTATAAAAATGCACATCACTCCTGTAGTTTCCCCATCGGTTGATACGTTTACATACTCGAAAAATAAGGCGTCCGGTATTTAGACATGTCTATGCGATATGCCGCCTTGTATAGCGGTAATGGACCGATACTCAGCCAATTAAAAGGATAAACAAAGGATGTTAACTGACATGTACGTTAAAACACTGCGCCATTTGGCACTTCTTCTCGCCACCCCTCTCGCAACCCATGCCGTTGCAGATATCCATACCGATTATCAGAATGGCGTTGCCGATGCGGCATTTCTGGCGCAATCAGAGATCGACACCAACCTGAACGCAATCACCCCGGATAACAAAAATCTGGTCTGGAACTCGGACAAAACCAAAGTGCTGGTATCTACATGGAAAGCTCAGGGTGCTTACGAAAAATTCATGAAGCCGTATACCAAAACATCTGACAACCCAGACTATGCCGTGTGGGTGACCGCCGTCCCTCAGGTGCACGCATTATGCAGCGCTTTCCTGAAAACCAATGCGGACAAATCGAAACAGGCGCTGGACCTGCGTTTGAAGCAGTATCTAGGCCTGAGCCCAGACTGGAACTACGACGTGTTTGTTGAAATGTGGGTCAGCCCGGACGATATGTTCCGCCCCTGTGTCGATCCTCAGGTAAACGACAAAAGCTGTAACCTGCAGTTTGGTGACACAAACCCGAAGGTTAAGAATATCCCTGACTATCAGGACTTCTACAGCGACCTGTATTACAAAAGCTACCGTGCGAGTGCGGGTGTACCTTGGACGGGTGTCGGTTACACCTACGACTGGGGCAACCCAGACAGCGATGTGGGTGCCAGTGAATACATTCTGGTGCCGGGCGCAAACTATGAAATCAAGCGTGCTGTGCCGACCGAGCAATACTGCGCCGCTAATTAAGTTCGGCTGCGTATAACCAGATATCTGACATCGGGGTGTGAACCACCCCGACTGTTTCGCTCAGACAAACGCATCAGCTCTCTTCCAACAGCTCGATCATCTGCGCAACTTTCGCTTGGCTAATCTCCCCCATCAAAGATGGATTCGACAACGCGTACACATAATCCTCTATGGCCGAATACTCGATATCGTCCCGACACTCGATAAAGATCGCCCACTCCTCAAGATCATCCGCAGAAATGCGATCAGCAACGTATTGCTTCAGCACACCCACCAGAACCGATACCGAAGCCACAACAGGCTCAAACTCCGGCTCCCATGGGCAGCTAAGAAGATACCCAATCGCTTCGTCGCGATTGGGATCAAAGGTGATGATTTGTAGCAGTGCTTCTGTTTTATCGATACTCATGGGACGGGGTGTCTACTTTATTGGGAGAACTACACGTTCTGTTGGCTTGATTTGTTAAGCCCCCCCTAAAGAATCGGATTATTCCTAAGTATTGCTTCCAGAAATATCTCAATTCTAGTAGCTATAAAATAGCCTTCTTTCTTCCAAGCGTGTCCAATCCCAACAAGCCTTCGATTACTTGGAGGGGTTTCAGACACTTTCTTGGGCCAAATGAAAACACCACCGCCACTAATACCATGAGGTAGCACTGGTAGCTCTTTCCTTTTAGCTTTGAGACTAAACGAATTTTTACGGTTGAATTTTGCTACGATGTTTGCATCTTCAAAGTAGCCGAGACGCTCGTACTCAACAGGACTGGCATGATATGTCCCATATGCATAGAACTCGGTTGATGCCCGATTACCATCAACGTTTGATTTTCGGTGAGGATAGCCAGCGAATGTAAACAAGTCACCCTTTGCGTAGCTATTATCAACACCAAGTTCATGTTCTTTAACTATATAAAACAGCCCTCTGAGAGCTTCAGCAAAGTTATTGTCGAGTTTGAAATAGCCGTAGTCCAGAAAATCACTTTCCCTATGGCCAGTAGATTTAACGTAGGCATATGAACCTTCGATCGGCTTGATCTCATTGTCGGCATGCGGAACAAGAAGATCTGCACTTTCTAGTTCATCTACTACATGAGCGGCTGTAAGAAGGAAAGTATGACCTCGAAAATCTATTAATACTCCAGAACCGGCTTGGTAGAACCGTTCCCCTTCTTTTTCACAGAAAATTGGGCACACCGAATCTAGTTGGTCCATGCTACTTCCTCGGAGAAACTTAACGCCGCCAACACAGGCGAGCTTTAGCGTGTCCAGCGCAACTTGTTGCGCATTTGTGCTTGGCCTTGTTATATTGGTTTTTCGATGCTAAGGAATGCTTCCCCAACTTCTTTTACGTAGTTTTCAATTATTTTTATAAATAAATAGGAGTCACTATAGTCTAAACCACTATCACTATCTTCTATATAAGTTGTTATAAAGACGGAGGTAATTTGAGCCAAAGCAATTGCCGTGAAATGAGCTGGCTCTGTGAGCCCAGAGTTAGACTGACCACAAAGTAGCAAGTCTTCTTTCGCTTCTCTCATACTGTAGTGGTCAACTAATCCCGGACATTAATTTAGGATTCTCTTCTGCCTTTGCAGGCGGTTGGCCATTGTTATACTGATGGGGTCTTGTCCAGTTGTAGTACGCCATCAGATACTCACCAATATCTTTTTGGGCGTCTGCCAATGAAGCATAACCGGTTGTGGGTATCCACTCA